>CANEDJ010000011.1:0-36221 GCA_947426265.1 uncultured Mycoplasmatota bacterium
AAGATAAAAAAAGTAGCATATTCTTTTTGAATATACCACTTTGTCAACAGTCTGAACAGTAAAAACTGTTTCTTTTTATTTATACAAATATTTTCTTTAAACTAATTTTGTTTATCAAAACAAAATATAGTAAATTTAATTTACGTATAAAACTTCTGTTTCAGAAATACAACTACGTTATTTTTTAGGGACAAGAACTTCTTTTCCACCCATATATGGTCTTAAAGCTTCTGGAACTTTAATACTTCCATCTTCCATATAATTATTTTCTAATACAGCAATTAAACCTCTTGGAGTCGCTAAAACAGTATTGTTCAAAGTTGCAACTAAGTAGTTTCCATTTTCTCCTTTGGCACGAATGGAAAGTCTTCTTGCTTGAGCATCGCCTAACGTAGAACAAGAACCGACTTCAAAATATTTTTGTTGTCTTGGACTCCATGCTTCCACATCACAAGATTTTACTTTAAGATCTGCTAAATCTCCACTACAACATTCTAATGTTCTAACAGGAACATCTAGGCTTCTAAAAAATTCTACTGTATATGACCACATTTTATGATACCAGTTCATTGCATCTTCTGGTTTGCAAAGAACTACCATTTCTTGTTTTTCAAATTGATGAACGCGATATAAACCTCTTTCCTCTATACCATGAGAGCCAACTTCTTTTCTAAAACAAGGGCTATATGAAGTCATAGCTATTGGCAATTCTTCTTCTTTTACAATTTGATCTTTAAATTTACCAATCATAGAATGCTCAGAAGTACCAATCAAATACAAATCTTCATTTTCTATTTTGTACATCATATTTTCCATTTCTGTAAATGACATAACACCAGTTACAACGTCACTCCTAATCATAAATGGAGGAACACAATAAGTAAATCCTTTATCAATCATAAAGTCCCTTGCATAAGAAATCATAGCCGAATGAAGTCTAGCTACATCTCCCATCAAATAATAAAAACCATTCCCTGATGTCCTTCCAGCACTTTCTTTATCAATCCCATTAAGTTTTGCACATATATCCGCATGATGGGGTATTTCATAGCTTGGAATTACTGGCTCACCAAATTTTTCATTTTCTACATTTTCACTATCATCTTTTCCGATTGGCACAGATGCATCTATCATTTGTGGAATTACCATCATTATCTTTTTAATTTGAATATCCAATTCTTCTGCTTCTTTTTCTAAATCAACCAAAGAATTATTAATTTCTACAACACGTTTCTTTTTTCCATCTGCTTCTTCTTTCTTACCATCTTTCATTAATCCACCAATAAGCGAAGAAGTTTCATTTCTTTCTTTTCTTAAATCATCAATCTGTTGTTGTAAACTTCTTTTTCTGTCATACTTTTCACTTACTTCATCAACAAGTGGTAATTTTTCTTCTTGAAATTTCTTTTTTAAATTTTCTTTCACCGCTTCTTTATTATCTCTTAAAAATTTAATATCTAACATATTATCTCTCCTTTTTCTAATAAAAAAAGACCAACATTAGGAGCATTTGATGCGGTACCATCCTAATATAAGTCTAACTTAATTTTGATAACGGTCTTCCCGGAAATGTTTACATTTCTCTCTGAAGTAGATTCATAGTATTTCTTTTGTCCATTTTCACCTGCCATGAACTCTCTACAAAAAGATTTACTATTACTAGTCTTCATCCACGATTTATGAGTTCATTGTAGCACTTTCTAAAAAGTATTGTCAAGTCATTTTCTCATTTTTATTCTCTCTTCTGTTTCCTCTATTTTTTGAAATCCTAAATGTTGATATAAAGAAATCGCTATTTTGTTATTCTTATATACCCAAAGAATGATTTTTTTGTCTTTGTGCTCTTCCATAATCTGCTTCAAAATAGATGTTCCTATTTTACAATTTCGATAAGCTTCTTCTAAATAAAGTTCTTCAATTAAAATCGTTTCTAGATCTTCCTTATAATATCCAACCGTTCCTACTTTTTTCCCATCAACAATGATCATAAAATAATTATTCAAATGTTTTTTTAAGGTTTCTTTTATATATTTTTCAATTCTTTTTTGCTCTTCTATATCAGGATTTCCTTCTGTAATAATTGTTTTTAATCGATATTGGTTAATTTGTTCAAAATCGCTTTTTGTTGCTTTTACTAATTTATAATTCTGATATGGATTAATATGAATTGTTACATAAAGGATTCTAGGATCAAATATTCTAAGACGATTTTCTGCTTCATGAATATATTGATGCGCTTTCATAATAGAGAGATTTGGGTCTACACTGACTTCAGCTACCAATTTATAATAAGATCCATATTTTAAAACTAGCAAATCATCTATTTGATGAATATCTTTTTTTTCTAATATAATATTTTTTAAATGATCTAAATATTCAGAATTAGTTTCTCTCTCTTCTAGAATAATACTTACATTATCACTTAAAATATGATAACCAATTTTAATAATTAACAATCCTACAACAATACTAGCTATCATGTCAGCATATTTAAAAATTCCAAATATATTTGATAATTGCATTAATAATACAGATATAAATACTACAATAGAACTAATTACATCAGTACTACTTTCATATCCACTTGCAAGTAAGATATTATTTTTATATTCTTTTCCTTTTTTAATAAGATATCTAGATAATAGAAATTTTAAAGCAATTGTTAAAAAACTAATGATTGCTACCATCATACTAGGAATTACAATGTCTTTTTGAATTGAATTATAAATAATTGATCCTCCTAGGAATAATATCACCAAACTAATGATGATACTAGTAATATATTCTATTTTTCCATGTCCATATGGGTGTTTTTCATCGGCTGGTTTTCTAGATAAATAGTTTCCTATAATCGCAATAAAATCTGTTGATAAATCACTGAAAGAATGAATTCCATCTGCAATTAAGGCACTACTTTTTCCAATTAATCCTGTTATAATTTTTACAATAGAAAGAAAGATATTTGTAATAATACTAACTCCCATTACTTTTGTTACTTTATCCATTTATTTCACCTCATGAAAAAGTACTAACAAGTAGTACTTTAATATATGTCCATTCATTATAAAATAGTTCTAAAAATAAGTCAACTTTATTTGGCCTCATACCAATTATCTCCATATTCTATATCTACTTCTAGTGGAATTGATAAAGGATAAACTTGATCCATTTTTTCAGACACAATAGAAATCACTTTTTCTTTTTCTTCTAATAAGCAATCAAATACAAGCTCATCATGCACTTGTAATATCATTTTACTTTTGATATTTTGTTTTTCAAATTCTTTATAAATATCTACCATTGCTTTTTTTATTAAGTCTGCACTTGTTCCTTGAATCGGAGTATTTAAAGCCATTCTCTCCCCACTATTTCGTATCATATAATTTGGATTTTTCAGTTCTGGTAGTAATCTCTTTCTTCCCAATAAGGTTTTTACATATCCATCTTGATATGCTTGATCTACAATTTTATCCATATAATCTTTAATACCAGGATAAGTAAGCAAATAATTGTCTATAAATTCTTTGGCTTCTTTTGGAGGAATACTTAAATTTTCTGATAGTCCAAAACTGCTAATCCCATATATAATTCCAAAATTAACAGCTTTTGCCATTCTTCTCTGTTGATTTGTTACTTCTTCTAATGGAGTTTTAAATAAGTCACTTGCTGTTTTTGTATGAATATCAATATTTTCATGAAATGCCTTTTTTAAAGATTCTACATCTGCAATATGAGCTAACATTCTTAATTCTATTTGAGAGTAATCACTACTTAAAATAATAGAATCTTTACTTGGAATAAATGCTTTCCTAATAATTTTTCCATATTCATTTCTTGCTGGAATATTTTGAAGATTTGGTTCTATTGAAGATAATCTTCCTGTTCTAGTTGTTGCTTGCATATAAATTGTATGGATTTTTGAATCTCCCATGATTGAATTTTTAAGTCCTTCTACATAAGTTGTATATAATTTTGTTAATGTTCGAAATTCCATAATTGCATCAATAATTGGATGTGTCCCTTGAAGTTTCTTTAAAACATCTACTGCCGTTGAGTACCCTTTCTTTCCTTTTTTTCCATGTGGTAACTCTAATTTATCAAATAAAATCTCACCTAATTGATTTGGAGATGATATATTAAATTCACATCCTGCTTGCTTATAAATTTCTTCCTGTAATAAATCGATTTTGGCTTTTATTTCTTTTCCCATTTCTTCTATTGTTTCACGACTTACATATACTCCTGTATATTCCATATCTGCAAGTACAATGGAAAGTGGTAATTCAATGTCATAATATAAAGAACACATTTCTTCTTTTTCTAATTTATTTTGAAATAATTCTTTTGTCTCATAAATAAATTTTGCTTTCATAACAGCATGATATGCAATAATTTCTTCATTTGGTTTTTCCTGTTTTTTGTTTTTTCCAAAAATAGACTCATAGAAGAAAATATCATAATCAAATTGATTGGCTAAATAGGCAATATCTTCTTTTGCATTGTATTCTAGTAAATAGGCTGCAATCATCGTATCAAAAATACAATTTTCAAAATTAATTCCAACTTTTTTTAAAACAACAATATTTTTTTTAAAATCATATGTATATTTTGGATTATCTTTTAAAAATTCAGGATATTTTTTTAACGTATCAATTGAAATATAAAAGGCTTTATCTCTATTATATATTCCCAATCCTAATGGTTCTGCAGTGTGATAGTTAGTTCCAAAAAGTTCTAAATAAACAGCTACTTCTCCATTTAAATTCACATTTTCCAAATCTGTTAAAATTTCGATATCTAAAGATTTTTTATCTAATTCTTCTTTTTTATTTTTCTTTATAAAAGAATAGAATTCTAATTCTTCATATAAGTCATTTAAACCTTTTTGATTACCTCTATAAACAAGCTCTTCTGGGTTGAATGGAATTGGAACTTCTTTATATATCGTTGCCAAATCATAACTCATGTAAGCTTTTTCTTTTTCTTCTTCTAATTTTTGAGCTGTTTTGACTCCAATTTTATCTATGCTTTCATAAATTCCATCTAATGTTCCATATTCTTGTAATAATTTTAGAGCTGTTTTTTCTCCAATTCCTTTTACTCCTGGAATATTATCTGAACTATCTCCCATTAAAGATTTTAAATCTATCATTCGTTCTGGTACAATTCCATAATCTTCAAAAAATGATTCATAATTATAGCGGATATAATCTTTTTGTTTTAATAACTTCATATCTACATCATGACTAATTAATTGAAGTAAGTCTTTATCACTACTAATAATTGTTCCAATCCATTCTGGTTTTTCATCACAATAACGCGCAAACGTTCCTATGATATCATCGGCTTCATAATTATCAATTTCAAAAGATGTAATTCCCATTTCAGCTAGCAATTGTTTTGCCACTGGAAATTGCATTTTTAATTCGTTTGGAGTTTCAATTCTGCCACCTTTATAATCCGTATATTTTTCGTGTCTAAAGGTTTTCCCCTTGTCAAAAGCAACCATGATATGAGTTGGTTTTTCTTCTAAAATGATTTTGTTCATCATGTTTGTAAATCCAAATAAGGCATTTGTCGGAAAATCCTTGCTATTTTTCATAAAGTTTCCTGTATATGCTGTTGCATAATAACTTCTAAATAAAAGATTATTTCCATCCACTAATATTATTTTTGCCATTTTATCACCTAGTTTCATTATACAAGAAAAATAATTTAAATGCTAGCATATCTCCTATAACAAAAGAAACTTCTATTTTCTAGAAGTTTCTATCACATTTATAAATTCATTTTGGAGTTCCATTAATCGTTCTTCGGAAATCGCTTCAAAACGTATGGTTAAATTTGGTCCTGTGTTTGAGGCCCTTACTAAAGCCCAACCATCATCAAAAGAGACACGTACTCCATCTAATGTAATAATAGAATAATTTTTAGATAAGGCATATTCTTTTACTTTTTCTACAATATCAAATTTCGTTTCATCTGTTACTGCAATTTTTATTTCTTCTGTTGAGTAATACTCATGAATTCCTTCTAACAAATCACTAAAGTTTTTATCACTATAAGATAAAATTTCTATCATTCGAAGTCCTCCATAAATTCCATCATCAAATCCCGGAAATTTATCTCTAAAGAAAATATGTCCAGAGTATTCTCCTCCAAAATCAAAGTCCCCTTCTTGCATTTTCATATTCGTATAAGAATTTCCTGTTCGATACATAATGGGTTCTATTCCCTGTTCTTCTAAATCATCAATTAATGCTTTTGAACATTTGACATCAAATAAAGCTTTTTTATTTTTCATGTTTGGATATAAATATCTGTATATAATGGCCATTACCAAATCAGTAGGAATTACTTTTCCATTTTCATCAACAATTCCTACCCTATCAGCATCTCCATCTATTCCAATTCCAAAATCATATTTTAATTCTCGAACTTTATTTCCTAAATCTACCATATTGGAAGCTACACTTGGATCAGGATGATGATTCGGAAAATTGCCATCACTTTCTGAATATAACAGTTCATATTCAATCGGTAGCATTTCCAAAACATCCTTAATAATAATAGAACCTGTTCCATTTCCACAATCTACAACAACTTTTATTTTTCTGCTTCCAAAATCAACAGAATTTTTTAAAAGTTTTAAGTAACTATTTTTTAAATCAAGTTTGACCTCAGTTCCTTTTCCTTCGTCAAAATTTAGAGCGTGTGTAAATTCACGAAATGCTTGAATTTGCTCTCCATAAGCATTTCCTACTTTTGAAAAGGACATTTTAAAACCATTGTATTCTTTTGGATTATGACTAGCAGTAATCATAATACCAGAGTATATTTCCAAATGATATTTTGCAAAATAATACATTGGAGTAGTTACAAGTCCTAGATTAATAACGTCTATGCCAGTTTCTAAAATTCCTTTTATTAAAGCTTCTGACAAGGATGGTGATGACAATCGATTGTCATGCCCAACAACTGTTTTCTCATGCCCAAACTGCTTAATGTAAGTTCCAAAACTTTTTCCTAAAGTATATGCTACATCTTCTGTTATATCTTCTGGATAAATTCCCCTTAAATCGTATTCCCTAAATATATTAGGATTAATATCTTTCACAAGATTCATCTATTTCACCTCTATTTTTATTATACTAAAAAATAATTATATTAAAAAGAGAAATCATTAAAATATAATTTACTATACAAAAAGAATGTCATAAAGACATTCTAAAATAAGCTTAATTGACTAGATTCATCCATTCCATCAAAAATTCCCATCATTTTCATTTTATCCATTAAAGTTGCTGATACTTTTCCTCTCTTAGCTACATCCTCAATATTCATAAATGGATGTTTCTTCCTTTCTTCTACAAGTGTTTTAGCAACTGTATCTCCAAGACCGTCAATCGTAGAGAATGGAGGGATCATTGTATCCTCCCCTTCTACTACAAATGTAGTTGCTTCACTTTTGTTTAAGTCTATTGGAGCAAACTTCATACCACGAGCTGTTGCTTCAAGCGCTATTTTCAAAGTTTCTAGTACTGCTGCATCCTTATTTGTTGCATCATATCCTTTATTTGCTATTTCTTGCATTTTTCGTTTAATGGCATCATACCCTTCAATCATTGCGTCAATATCATAATCTGTAATTCGTGCTGAAAGATAAGTTGCATAATAAATAACAGGCATGTGTACTTTAAACCATGCAATACGAAAAGCGCTAATAACATAAGCTGCTGCGTGTGCTTTTGGGAACATGTATTTTATCTTTCCACAGGATCCAATAAACCAATCTGCTATTCCAGCATTTTTCATGGTTTCTACATGTCCTGCCCATGTATCAGGATCTTTACTTGCTTTTCCTTTACGAACAAACTCCATAATTTTAAAAGCCTTAATTGGTTCAACACCATTATACATCAAATAAACCATGATATCATCACGACACCCAATAACATCTTTAAATGGTACAACTTTATTTCGAATTAATTCTTGAGCATTTCCAAGCCATACATCAGTACCATGAGAAAGACCTGAAATTTTGATTAATTCTGAGAAAGTTTTTGGCTTTGTATCCACTAACATTCCAATTGTAAATGGAGTTCCAAATTCCGGAATTCCAAGTGTTCCTGTTGGACACATGATTTTATCTTCTGTTACGCCTAATGGTTCTGGTGACAAGAAAATCGCCATTGTTTCTTTATCATCTAATGGTACTTTTGTAATGTCCATTCCAGTTAAATCCTGAATCATACGAAGTTGAGTTGGATCTGAATGTCCTAAAATATCTAGTTTCAATACATCTTGATCAATCGCGTGATAATCAAAATGTGTTGTTCTCCAAGCTGCAGTAACATCATCTGCTGGGTATTGGAATGGGGTAAAATCAAACACATCCATATATCCAGGAATAACAACGATTCCACCTGGATGTTGACCTGTTGTCCTTTTTACTCCAGTACATCCCATTGCAATACGTTCTATTTCTGCGCCTCTCATAATCAAATTTTTCTCTTCTAAATATCCTTTTACAAAACCAAAAGCTGTTTTTTCTGCTACTGTACCGATAGTTCCAGCACGATATACATTATCTACCCCAAATAGGACTTTGGTATAATCATGAGCTGAAGCTTGATTTAAATCAGAAAAATTTAAGTCTATATCAGGTACTTTGTCTGCATTAAATCCTAAGAATGTCGCAAATGGCATATCCTGGCCGTCTTTATACATGTTTTCACCACAATTTGGACAAACCTTATCGGGCAAATCAAATCCACTAGAATAACTAGCACCCAACGCTTTTCCTTCTTCATCCTCAAAAATACTACATTTACAATTCAAACATCTATAATGTGCTGGCAAAGGATTTACTTCTGTAATTCCCATCATAGTTGCAACAAAGGATGAACCTACTGATCCACGTGAGCCAACTAAATATCCATCATCATTTGAATGTTTTACAAGTTTCTGAGCAATTAAATAAATTACGTCGAAACCTCCTCCAATAATTCCACCTAAACTTTTTTTCACTTTTTTTTCTAAATCTTCAGGCGTTAATTCTTCTTCACTACTTTCTTTAATATTTTCTCGAAGTAAACTTTTTATTGGTTCAAATCCTTCTAGAATAATATCATGAAGTCTTTTTAAAGCTTCTTTCGTAAATGCTTCTCCTTCTTCTATTCCCTCTTTTTTCATATTTTCTTTAATTGCTTTTAATACTCCATCTCCATAAAGCTCTGTTGCAATACGTTCTTCTATATTTTGCGGAAGTGGATCTCCATACCAGTCACCTGCTCTTGTATAAACGAGTTCTGTAGCAGTTTCTACTGATTTATCAATTTTTGGGGAAAATGGAACTCCCCCTGTTTCTATAATTACTTCTATAATCTCACACATATCCGCTATTCTATTAGGATTATCAATAACAATTCTTTTTATTGTTTCATCATCTAAGAAAGAAAAATCTTCTACCATTTCGCGAGTTGTTCTAAAATGTTGACATGGAATTTCTTTGATATTATTACGAGCTAGAGGATGTCTTCCTCCTCCTGGAACTTTTTGATTTACAATAATACTTCTATAGATTTTATCATCTCTATTTAAATGATGCACATCTCCTGTTGCTACTACTAGTTTTCCAGCTTCTTCTGTAACACGAATTACCTTTTTTAAATGTTCTAGGAGTTCTGCTTCATTCGCAAAATCATTCATTTGTAATAAGTGACTATAGACTTCAGGAGGCTGTACTTCTACGTAGTCATAGAATTTTATGATGTTGCTTAATTCTTCATCACTTTTACTTCTTCCTTCTGTAAAAACTTCACTTTCATAACAACCACTTCCCACTAAGATTCCTTCTCGAAGTCTCGCAATTTCACTTCTTAGAATTCTAGGGGTTTTATATAAATATTTCGTATTGGCAAGACTCACAATTTTAAATAAATTTTTTAATCCAACTTTATTTTGTGCAATTAAATTAATATGGTATGTTCGTCCATATTTATGAATTTCATCTTTGGATACAAGTTTATCTAAATCAGAGATTTTTTCAAAATTCATCCCTTCTAATTTTTTCATCATTTTATGAAATACATAAGCTGTTGCTTCAGCATCATAATCTCCTCTATGGTGAGATTCTTCATCAAAAGGAACATCATAACGTTTTACTAATGCTGAAAGACTGTGTCTTCCAAAAGAGCTATCCATAGTACGAGATAATTCTAATGTATCAATAACAGTATTTGTATATTCACCTAAATTATATTTCTGATAAGCCATTTCTAGGAAGGAAACATCAAATTTCGCATTATGAGCTACCATTGGAAGATCTCCATACCACTCTATAAATCGTTTCATTGCATTTTCTTCATTGTCTTTATCTTGTAACATATCATCTGTAATGCTTGTTACTTCTGTAATTTTTTTAGGAAGTGGTCTTCCTGGATTAATTAATTCATCATATTTATCAATAATTTCTCCATTTAATATTTTGACAGCTCCTATTTCAATAACAGTGTCTCCTCCACCAGCATTAAATCCAGTCGTTTCAAAGTCAAAAACAACATAAGTATTATCTAATAAACGACTATCATTTGGTCTTACTACAATTTTTACTTCATCATCAACCATTGTAAGTTCTGTTCCATATAAAGCTTTAAATTTTTCATTATCTTCTTTTCCTTTGTTATAATCTCTTACCATATTATAAACATGTGGAAATGCTTGAACACCATTATGATCTGTGATTGCAATTGCTTTATGGCCCCATTCTATTGCCTGCTTTACTAATTTAGATTCGTCTACTAATCCATCCATTTGACTCATAAAAGTATGCGCATGAAGTTCTACCCTTTTAGTAGGAGCATCGTCAATTCTTTTTGAAACTTCTTTTTTTAATACGTTAATATCCTTAATAGAAAATGTGAGCTCTTTACTGTAAACATCATTTTTGATAGCCCCTTTAAATTTAAACCATTTTCCAGCTTTTATTTGTTTTGAAATTATTTTAAATTCCTCTTCATCATTTACAAATATTTTTCCATAAATACTATCAGTATAGTCTGTAATCTTTAAAGTAATAATTTTAAGCTCAGTTTTTGTTTCACGAACTTCTATCCCAAAGATATAACCTTCTATTGTAACGTTTGCTACTTCTCCTGCAATTTGTCTTAATTCTGTAACTTCAGTTTCAATCAATGTACCCATAATTACATCTGGATTATCTGGTTCTTGAATTAAAGGTTTTCTTTTAAAATCTTTTGGAATAAATTTCTTTTTTGGTTCTTCTGCTTGTTCTACTGCTGGTTCTGGTCTATTTAATAATTCTTCATTAATAGAAGCTAGCCTTTCTGCTTCTATTTCTTTTTCTACTTCACTATTAATATCACTATTTACATTAATTACTATAGATATATTTATCCCAACTTTTCCTAAATCTTCTAGAAAATAAGGTTCTAGTCCTTCTAGTTTCATTTGTTCTACTTTATTTCCAACTACAATTGTTAAAATATCATTTTGATATTCTGGATTATAGTCTTTTAAAACTTCTAAGCTAGCAGCATTCTCACTATATTTTTCTAATAAATAACTATAATATTCTTTCACTTTTTCAGCTTCTATTTCTTCTATTTTAAATGTTGCAGCTACTTTTCCAATATTTTCAAATGTTTGATGCAAGCGGTCTAGGAAAAAATAAGCCAATTCTGGAGGCAATAACTTTTTTAGTGTTATTTCAAAACTATAACTCATAATTTGCTTATTACATTTGATCCTCTCTAACATTCCTCCTTCAAAAAAAGTTTTGCTTTCCTCATTTATTTCTAATTGCTCTAATAATATTTTCAATTTATCCTGCATTTTACCACCTCTATACCTTCCATTTGTTTTATAATTGACTTGTCAATTATGGTTCTAAGTTTTCCTTTTTTCTCTTTACCAATTCGTCATGATAAAAATAATTTACATAATGGATATTGTTATTCTTACAGTATTCATCGATCTCTTTTGCTAAGTTTTCCCAATATTCATTCTTCTTTTTTATGTAAATTTCTATATATCTGTCATAGTAGTTAGGATATTTTTCTGCTATATAATCCATTATATCTTTTTTGTATTGTCCTCTTAAGTTGAGATTTTCAAACCAATATTGATCTACATAGTTTTTTGACTTTTCTATAATTTCTCTCCATTCTGTAATATAAGGAAAAATTGGAGACATAAATAAAACTGTATGGATTCCGTTTTTATGTAATTCTTTTAAGGTTTCAAACCGTTCCTTTATTGTACTAGCATTATCCATATCCTTTTTAAATTCTTCGTTTAATGTATTTATGGAAACACTTACTGTTACATTTTTTATTTTTTGTAACAAATCAATATCCCTTAAAATCAACTTTGATTTTGTGGAAATTGATAAATAACAATCTGAGTTAACTAATTGTTCTAAAATTTTTCTTGTTATTTTATATTCTTCTTCTATTGGATTGTAACAATCTGTAACTGATGATAAAAAAACAGACTTCTTGCTTATCTTATCTAAATTAATTTTTTTATCACTTTTTTTAATATCAATAAATGTTCCCCAGTCTTCTTTATGTCCTGTAAATCTTTTCATAAAAGATGCATAACAATATTTGCACCCATGAAGACAACCAATATAAGGATTAATAACATAATCACTAGAAGGAAGGTTCGATTTGGTTAAATAATCATTTACTATTACTTCTTTGATGATCATAATGCACCTCCTATTAGTATAACAAAAAAAGAATGAATATTTAAACTTATTTGTTCTAATTTCTTTCTACTTCTAGTATACCAATCTATACATTTGTTCGTCAACATAATTCTTCTTTAAATCAAAAAAAATTCTATTTTATAGAATTTTCTTACGATTCATTGCTCTCTTCTAAATGATGATATAGATTTTCTAATTTATACCCTTTTCCTTTAATATATTCAATTATAATTGGCAATTCTTTTTCTACTGTTTGATTGATTGGGAGAGCAATAATACTACCTGCTTTTAAGTTTTCCTTTATTTCTGACAATGGAGATTTAGAAACTACTATTGTTGGTCTAACTGTGTAATTTTTATTCATTGCACATATTTTTAATGCTTCTTTGTTTGGTTTTTCATTATAACAGAAACTAACTTGCTGATTGCCTACTCTTTTGATAATTGTATCCATCCATACAAAAGAACTATTTGTATAATCCATATGATAGCTTAAATTTCCTACAGTATGGTCTTTGTTAATCCATTCATATATTTTATCATTATGGTTTTCAAACCAGTTTCCATCAACAAAAAAACTTGCTTTTACATTTTTTTGTTTTAATATATTTTCTATTTTGGTTGTATCATCATTGTCTTTGACTAAAAAAAGTAATGTAGCCATATTCTTTTTTGGATTTCCTGAAATAATATATTTATCAAAATTCTTTTCGATTGATATAGATGGCATTATTTTTTTATATACCAGTAAATTTTCTTGATAAGAACCTACTCGTTTCATTTTTTCATAGCTTTTTCCTTCATCAATAACGCCACCATAAATACCAGGAATGATTGTATCCTCTTTTATAACTGCATCTATACTTTTATTGATATGGGTTTCTGATGCTTTTTTGATTTCAACCATAATTTCATCGGTTTCTTTTACTACACGTGCTGTTTTCTCTGTAAAAAAGAAACTGACACAAACGAGACTAATCATTCCTATGCATTCAAAAAACTTCTTCATGATATCACCTAATAGAGTATATGAAGAAGTTTTGATTCCTAGACTATTTTAAATCATAATTTAAATGTTCTAATTCTGGTAATACAAAAATTCCATTTTTTCTCACTAATTTATCATCAAAATATAGCTCTCCTCCACCATATTCTTCTCTTTCTATTAAAACCATGTCCCAATGAATTGCCGATTTATTTCCATTGAAAGCATCTTTATATGCTCTTCCTGGAGTAAAATGAATGCTGCCAATAATTTTTTCATCGAATAAAATATCCCCCATAGGATCTAAAATCATAGGATTAAGTCCGATTGCAAATTCTCCTATATATCTAGCTCCTTCATCAGTGTCAAAAATTTCTTCTAATTTTTGATTATCACCATTACAATTGCATTTTACTATTTTTCCATTTTCGAAAGTTAATGATACATTATTGAAAACATTCCCTTGATATGGAGAAGGTGTATTATAGGTAATAATACCATTCACGCTGTCTTTCACAGGCGCTGTATAAATTTCTCCATCTGGTATATTTGCTGTTCCGCAGCATGGAATTACTGGAATATCTCTGATTGAAAATGTGATATCAGTATTAGGTGCAACTATTCTCACTTTGTCTGTTTTTTCCATTAATTCCTTTAATGGTTTTACCATTTCTCTCATAGCAGCATAATCTACATTCATTACATCAAATGCATAATTTTCAAATTCTTCATTGGTCATTTTTGCTTTATAGGCATCTAAATGGGATGGATAATTTAGTAATACCCAGCGGCGGTTATTAATTCTAATATCATCGATTTCTTCTGTTGCTTCTCCTATTTTTTTTCTAATTGTTGATGGCACATTTTTACTCACATAATCATTTGTTAAATAACGGATATTAATAAAGCAATCATAATGATCTACATCAAATTGTTTATGCTTTTTCATTTCTTCAATTCTATTTTGATCGGTTAATTCTGTTAATAAGGAGTCAATATCTGCATCTACATAACGAACAAATGGAATTCCCTTTTCTTCTACTATTTGTTTGATTAATTCTTTTACCAATTCATTTGTCCGAGTGCTTCCTGATGTAATCAATACTTTATCATTCTCTTTTACTTTTAAAGAATACTTCACTATCGTTTCACTTAAATTCTTAATTTTTGAACACATTGTGTAAAATCACCCTTTTCTTTCTTTTTACATACTATAATATGAAAGGAGAATTCATATGTATCAAGAATATTATAGTATTCCTACAAATAATTATCAGACACGTAATACTTCTATGTCTAGTATGCCTACTTCTAGTACTGTTTACGGAAGTGGAGATGACAGATTGATTGCTGGAGGTTTTGCATTTCCATTTTTACTTGGCGGGGTAACTGGTGCTGCTTTAGCTCCTGCATTCTGGAGACCAGCTTATCAACCATATCCTAGACCATATCCTCCATATTATCCACCACGTCCACCATATCCTTATTATCGACCATTTTAAATAATTTTATTCTAGTACAGTTCTTATGAACTGTATTTTTATATACATTTTTCTAATCAAGATGAATAGTAAAAGAATAAGCTATATAATGGCTTTTAAATCTTAACTTTCCTATATTCATATCTTTCAATTTCCATATTTCTTTTTCCATACTTTCTTCTTAGCACAAAAAAAGATCGATTCTCAAAATCAATCTTTTCTTAAGTAACAATATTACCTATTTTGCTTCTTCTGTTGCTCTTGTTTCTCTTATAACAGTCACTTTAATCGTTCCAGGATATTGCATCTCTTCTTCAATCTTATTTTTTACATCTCTTGCTATTTTATGACTTCCTAAATCATCTACCTCTTCTGGTTTTACAATTACTCGAAGTTCTCTACCAGCTTGAACAGCATATGTTTTATCAACACCTGGCATTACATTTGCAATATTCTCTAAATCTTGTAAACGTTTAATGTAATTTTCTAAGGAATCATTTCTTGCCCCTGGACGTGATGCAGATAATGTATCTGCTATCGCAACTATAATAGAAATAACACTAGTTGGTTCTGTATCTCCATGATGAGATTCTATCGCATTGACCACAATTTCATTTTCCTTATATTTTTGAGCTAAATTACTACCTAACTCTACGTGGCTTCCTTCTACTTCATGATCAATAGATTTCCCAATATCATGTAATAAACCAGCACGTTTTGCTAATGTAATATTTTCACCTATCTCTGCTGCCAAAATTCCTGATAATTCAGCAACCTCTATAGAATGCTGCAATGCGTTTTGACCATAACTAGTTCTAAAATGTAATTTACCAATTAATTCTACTAGTTCAGGATCCATTTTCGTTAGTCCTAATTCAAATAAAGCTGATTCTCCATATTCTAAAATTTTAGTCCTCATATCTGCACTTGTTTTTTCATAAAGTTCTTCAATTCTAGTTGGATGAATTCTTCCATCTTTAATTAATGTTTCAATTGTAACTCTAGCAATTTCTCTACGTAGTGGATCAAAACTAGAAAGAACTATTGCTTCTGGTGTATCATCAATAATTAAGTCTACACCAGTTACTGCCTCTATAGTTCTAATATTTCTACCTTCTCTACCAATAATGCGACCTTTCATATCATCATTTGGTAAATTTACAACTGTTACAGTTTGATCATTTGCTACATCGCTTGCATACTTCTGCATTGATGAAACAAGCAATGATTTTGCTTTCTTATCTACCTCTAGTTTAGCCTCTGCCTCTGCATCTTTGATATAAGCTGCAATTTCTAAACTCATCATTTCTTCGACTTTTTTCATTACCATTTCTTTTGCTTGATTTTTAGAAAAACCAGCAATTTTTTCTAACATTTCTATTTGTTCTTTTTTTAAGTCTTCCACTTTTACTTGTTCATTTTGGATTTCTTTTTGTTTATTAATTAAATTATTTTCTTTTTCTTCTAGCATTTGTTCACGATTTTGAAGCGTCTGATCGCGTCTATCCATACTATTTTCACGATTTATTAAGCGTTCTTCTGCTTCTTTTACTTCTTGTTTTTTTTCTTTGATTTCTTTATCCGTTTCTATTTTCAATTTATGAGCTTCTTCTTTTGCTTCTAGCAAGTAATCTCTTTTTACTTTTTCCGCTTCTTTTTTAGCTTTTTCAAGCATGCTTTCTATTTTTTTTGCTGCTTGATTTCCCCTTATATAATTAAAAACAACTATGGCAATTATGCCAACAAAAATTCCAATTAAGACGAGTAAAATGGAGAAAATAACATCATTCATATATTACCTCCATTTCTTATATATAAATCTATGTAAAGTAAAATACATTATTTCACTCTACTTTTATTTTAATGTTTCTAGAGAGAGAAGTCAAGCTATTATTTTTTTTTAAAGATGTTAAAATCATTTTCATAAAAAAAAGAAACATTTCTTGTCTCTATTTCTTTTCTTCTAAATTTGGACGAGCTATATCATAATATTCTCTTACTTTTATTTCTAATTCTTCTTTTAGCTCTGGCTTATTTTTCAAAAGTTCTTTTACATTTTCTTTTCCTTGCCCTAATTTTTCTCCGTTATAAGCATACCAAGCACCACTTTTTTCTATGATACCAGCATCTGATGCAAGATCTACAATTTCTCCACTGGCAGATATTCCTTCTCCATACATAATATCAATTGTACAAGTTTTAAATGGAGGAGCCATTTTATTTTTTACTACTTTTATATTCGTTTTATTTCCAACAATATCGCTTCCTAATTTAAGCTGTTCTGAGCGTCTAATTTCTAAACGAATAGAAGAATAGAATTTAAGTGCTCTTCCACCAGGCGTTACTTCTGGATTTCCAAACATAACACCTACTTTTTCTCTTAATTGATTAATAAAAATTGCTACTGTATTTGTTTTATTGATTATTCCAGAGAGTTTTCTAAGTGCCTGGCTCATAAGTCTTGCTTGTAATCCTACATGAGAATCCCCCATTTCTCCTTCTATTTCAGCTTGTGGAACAAGTGCAGCTACAGAGTCAATTACAATTACACTGATGGCACCACTCCTTACTAGCGCTTCGCAAATCTCTAAAGCTTGTTCTCCATTATCTGGCTGCGATAATAAAAGATCATTAATATTGACACCTAATGCTGCTGCATATTGAGGATCTAAAGAATGTTCAGCATCTATAAAAGCTGCTCTTCCGCCTTTTTTCTGCGCTTCTGCAATTGCATGCAATGCAAATGTTGTTTTTCCGCTTGACTCAGGACCATAGATTTCAATAATTCTTCCTTTTGGATATCCACCTATTCCAAGAGCTATATCTAATGAAAGTGAACCACTAGGGATGACATCTATTTTTTGATGATCATTTTCCCCTAACTTCATGACAGCTCCCTTTCCAAATTGTTTTTCTATATCAGCTAGTACTTGATCTAATGTTTTATCATTTGATGATTTTACCATGTTTTTTCCTCCTCATCTAACATAATCATTTTATAATAGTTTTTTTTCTTTGTCAATACTAAAAGCAAACATTTGTTTACTTTTAGCTTTTTAATACAAATCAAATAGATTTGCCGTATTAATATGTAAAATTTGTATAAAAAAAGAACCAGATTTTTATTTTCCTGATTCCATAATGTATTCTTGATTCATTTTATAGTATTGGACTCCTGAAATCACAGATAATACACATGCTATAATGAGTAATATATCTGAAATTTGAAAATTCCATAATTCAAATGGCAAATTATAAAATAAGGTAAGTGTGATCCCTAGCATCATACAAGCTGTTTTCCATTTTCCAGTATTAATAGCGCCTACCACAGCACCTTTATTTCCTGCAATCATTTTAATAGAATCTACTACAGTATCTCTAAAAATAATAATCACTGGAATAATTGGGTGAATAAATCCACTAGCAGCTAAAATTACTAAAATACAATTTACGAGCACTTTATCTGCTATTGCATCTAGCATTTTTCCAAAATCTGTCACAATATCTAATTTACGTGCTAAGTATCCATCTAGAAAATCAGTTAACGATGCAATAATAAATAAAATACCAGCTACAATATATTTAATATCAATTACAATCGACTCATTTACAAATAGTTTTGGAATTGCTATTCCTGTTGCTTCAAATGGAAAAATCAAAATAATAATGATAAATAATGTTAAAAAAATCCTAGATAAAGTAATTTTATTTGGTAAATTCATAAAAAGCCTCCTATTTAATCATATTCATCGCTATTACATTACTTGGTTTCTTTGTATCATCTTTTTTTGGACGATTTGCAATTACAATTATCATAATTGCAAATAAAATTACAAGTATCGTAATAACAATGAATGGTATGAGCGGAAATTTACTTTCATATTCTATGGTATATGGAGAAGTAACTTTATTTGGTTCTTCTACTTTTTTCTTATTATTTTCTTTTTGTGCTTTCTTTATATCGTCTAATGAAATTTTAGATGTATAATCAAATAAATATTCGTTGAAATCATCTACCATATCTTCATAACTTAAGCCAAGATATTTTGCATAATCACGAATAAAATATTTTAAGTAAAAAATATCTTTAAAAGCATCCATATTTCCTTCTTCAATATTTTCAATTTGAGAAGGTCGTAACTTCAAATCTTCTGCTACTTCTTCTACGGAAACTCCCATATCTTCACGAGCCATTTTCAACTTCGCTCCGATTTCTTTCACTTTCACACCTACTTTCATATATAAGCAAAAAAATAATACTTTATAAGCCATGTTCTGTACCTATTTCTAGGTGGCAAACATCTATCTATTGATTACTCAATCCCATAAGAAATTCTAATTCTCTCTTATTAGGTTCCCCTACCAAAATTTGGGTTTCTCACTCGTGGGGTTTACCCGTTCCACTACTATCATTTCTAATAGTCTCGTCACTATGGCACTTTATGCTTCGCTTCCATATATTTCTACTTAGGATTAAAAGCGCCGTTAGTATTGCTACTACCATAGGTTATTGTTTCCCTATGCACGAACATTATAGTCATCACAGACTATGTGAGCATGGACTTTCCTCTATATGACTTTGCATATAGCGTTTGCCCAAGTACTATTCTTTTCCATAAATGATTTTTTCTAAGTTTGATAATCTTCTCAAAACATCTGCATTTGATGGAATTACTTTGTCTCCACCTTCATCACGAATCACTTCTAATTTAGTTCTCAAATTTCTCACATCTTGTTTTAATCTCAAGTTGTCTTCCATTAATTCTTTTTTTTCTTTTTCAAGTGCTTTTATGATGGAATTCATCTCTTCATAATCTCGGATGATAATATCAAGAAACTTATCTACTTCTTGAGGACGATATCCACGTGTATCTATTTTAAATTCTTTTTCTAAAATATCATTTACAGTTAATAAAATCCTTTCCTGGTACATAACCCACCTCTTCACTCATTTATATGTTTCTATTGTCTCAAAAAAAGAGATATTTGTCAATTTCCTTTCCAATCCAGTAACTTAAAAGATTTACTTTATTAAGCAATTTTTTTTCCTTTTTCTTTTTCATATTCTATAAAAAAATTGGGATAGTTTTTTACAATCTCTAAAAAATAGTTGAGGCGTTCTCTTGGATAAACAGCTAAACATTGCTCTTTTACGCTGCTATCATCTGGAAAATGAATTTTAAAATTCTCATCATTTTGTAATAAATTATGAATATTTTTATCATTAGTAAAACAAGTCAAATCAATATTATACCAAATTCCATTGATACAGACTTGGTTCCAAGCATGTCCCACATTTTTCCCTTCATATGGAACTGTACCTAATATAATATGACAAGGAATTTTTAATTCTGTTAAAATTTTCCAAAAAGCCATAGAATATCCAACACAAACAGCTTCTCCTCTTCCGATAGACGCATAAAAATCTGATACAGGAGTAAGTTCTAAATCACTCAATCCTTTTATAGATGGATATTTAATAAAATTCGCTAATTGATTTATAACAAAAAAAACTTTTTCCTCTTCTGTTTGACAAAATTCTTCTACTTTCATTTTAAAATATTTTACTTTCCTTATAATTTCTTGATAATGTTCTAAGGAATATTCCATTTCAAAATTGTAAGCTGACTGATAAGATTCTAGCATATATCTAAGACATACTCTAAAATTAACATTCTGATTTGCTAATGCTAATAATAAATCATCATCAAATATTCTTTTAAATTCTGTTACAGTTACATCTTTACCCCTTTGATTTAAAAAATTGATAATTTCAATTAACCTTTTCTTTTCCTTTTCATTTTTAGGATGATACTGAATTGTAATATTTTGACTATTTAATGCAGTACATAACTCTGAAGGTCTTCTTAATATATAACTGCTATTAGAATCTAGCTTTCTTTTTCCACATAAATAACTTTTTAAGGTAGGAAGTATTAAATAAGGACTCATTTTCTTCAACTCTTTTCTGGGTATTTTTTACCACTATAATTATATAAAAAATTATTCTATAAATCAATTCCTCTTATGATATAAAAAACTACCTATTTTTTTCTAAAATAAGTAGCTCGTTTTAAAGATTTTATATCTTCTATCATAGTGTTAAAGATTTGTTCTATATGATGTTCTCGCATGTTATCACCTCTAGAATATAATTTAACACAAAGATTTCATTTATTCTTTTCTTTCGACAAAACTAGAAAATCTTTTTAAAAGTGACATTTTTTTCATATATATAGAAAGACGTAGAAAAAAATTTAAATTTATAGTATAATAGCTTTGGTGATCAAAAGTGAATTACCCAACTGGAACGAAAAAAAAATATGAAAAGCAAGTTTATCATGGAAATCGTGGAATGGACTTAGAAGATGATATTAATCAAACAAATGAATATTATTTAAATAATGATATTGCTATCATTCATAAAAAGCCTACTCCAATTACTATTCGAAAAGTAGATTATCCATCTAGACTAGAAGCAGTGATAAAAGAAGCATATTTCAAAATTCCATCTACAACTGATTACAATGGAATTTATCATGGAAAATATATCGACTTTGAAGCGAAAGAAACAAGACATCTTTATTTTCCACTCGCTAATATACACAAACATCAAATTGAACATTTAAGAAAAATAGTAAATCATGGGGGAATCGGTTTTATCATTGTTCGCTTTTCTTCACTTGGAGAAACATATTATTTAAGCGCACAAAAACTATTCTCTTTTTTAGAATCCTCTTCTAGAAAATCTATTCCAAGAGAATATTTTATAGATGAAGGTCATCTATTAAAAGAGAAATACAATCCAAGATTAGATTATTTGGCTATTGTTAACAAAATTTACCTTGAAGGAGAATAAATATGGATAAAAAGAAATTGAAACAATTTATTATACGAAATCAAATGAATTTGGCGATTGGCGGCATCAGTTTTCTTGCTTTGATCGTAGGAATTTTTGCAATTGGGTTTTTAAAATCATTACTCATTATTGGAATTATTGATTTATGCCTTTTTGCGCCCACAATTTTAAAAATAATAAAGAAAAAGGTAAATGTAAAAAAACCTAATAAGACAAAAACAACTACTGCTAATACTAATAAGAAAAACAAAACTAAAATGAATGCTAACAAAGCAAATGGTTCAAAAAAAGTTGAAAAAAAGCCAAAAGAAAAAAAGAAAAAAAGAAAAAAGAAAATCATTAAAAGAATATTTATTGGACTTTTTATTCTTTGCATTCTTATTGGTATTGCTGGATGTATCGTCGCTGGATTATTTCTAAAACAAATTGCTGATAATGCACCAAAATTTGATCCTCATAAATTAGATCGTCAAGAATCCTCTATCTTTTATGATGTAACAGGAAAAGAAATCGCCAAAGTAGGTGCACAAAAACGTGAAAAGATAACTTATGATCAAATGTCTGAAAATTTAATCAATGCGATTATTGCAACAGAAGATTCTAGATTCTTTAAACATAATGGTTTTGACCTACCTCGTTTCTTAAAAGCTTCCATTAATCAATTATTAGGTCGTGGTGGTGGTGGTGCTTCCACACTCACCATGCAAGTTTCTAAAAATAACTATACAAGCACAGAAAGTAAAGGTTGGGATGGAATCAAACGTAAATTCACTGACATTTATATGGCGATGTACCAACTTGAAAAAACATACACAAAAAAAGAAATTATAGAATTTTATGTAAACGATAATTATTTAGGTGGAAGTTCTTATGGGGTAGAACAAGCTTCTTTAACATATTTCAGTAAACATGCCAAAGACTTAAATCTTGCTGAAGCTGCTATGATTGCTGGATTATTTCAATCTCCTGCTGGATATGATCCATTTATTAATCCTGAAGCCTGTGAAAAAAGAAGACAAACTGTATTATACTTAATGGAAAGACATGGATATATTACTTCAGAAGAAAGAGAAATCGCTTCTTCTATGACTGTAGAAAAGATTTTAAATCCATTTACAGAAACAAGTGATACTGGAAATGAGTATATGAGTTTTATCAATTTAGTTATCGAAGAAATTAGAGATGATTTAAAATTAGATCCTTATACAACACCTATGAAAGTCTATATGACTTTAGATACCACAAAACAAGATGAAATCAACAAAATCTTAACTGGAGAGAACTTTAAATGGCAAAACCCAGCTGTTGATGCAGGTGTTGCTGTTATTGATAATCATACTGGTGCAATTGCTGCGATTAGTGGCGGAAGGCACAATATGTATGATATAAAAGTTCTAAATTATGCGAGAGAAACACATCAAATAGGTTCAACCGCAAAACCACTCTATGACTATGGTCCTGCAATTGAATATTTGAATTGGAGTACAAAACAACCAATCGTCGATGATGAGCATGGATATTCTAGTGGTGGAACTGTTAATAACTGGGATTTAAAATATATGGGGATGATGACAGCACAAGAAGCACTTCGATTATCTAGAAATATTCCTGCAATTAAAGCATTCCAAGCAGTAGATAACAAGGATATTCAAAAATTTGTTAGCAACTTACATTTGAATCCAGAAATGAGTGATGGCATTATACATGAGGCTCATTCTATTGGTGGATATAATGGGGAATCTCCTATTACACTAGGAGCTGCTTATAGTGCTTTTGCAAATGGTGGATATTATATCACTCCACACAGTTATACTAAAGTTGAATTCCGTGAAACAGGAGAAGTTCATAACAAGAAAATTGAAAAAACGCAAGCGATGAGTCCAGAAACTGCATATATGATTACTCATATGCTTCTTGAAACGCCTTCTTATGCATTGGGAAATTATTCTAAAATACCAGGAGTTACCTATGGCGCTAAAACTGGAACTACAAATTTTCCTGATTCCGCATTCAAACTTTATAACTTACCTAATGGTTCAATTAATGATTATTGGGTTGTTGGATCTAGTCCTAACTATACTATTTCTTTATGGTATGGATATGGTGGCGGAATTAAAAAAGAAAATGTTCAGGCTGGCTATGTTAATAAAATAGGACAATATCATCACTTAAGATTATTTCAAAGTTTAGGAAAAGCACTTTTTGAAAAAGGAACAAAATTTACTAAGCCAAATGGAGTAATTGAAATCGAAATTGAAAAAGATAGTTACCCAATTGCTTTACCAAGTGAAAATACTCCTAGCGATATGATTACAACTGCTTTATTTAAAAAAGGAACTGAGCCTACAGAAGTATCTACTAGATTTACTGCTTTAAACAATGTTTCTAATTTAAAAGGAAGCACTTCAGGAAATAAAGTTACAATTTCTTGGAATGGAATTACTCCTCCAAATCATATGACTGCTGAAGGTATTCGTAATATTTATAAAGATTTATTTAAAAAAGATAGTTATTTAGAAGACTATATTAACGCTCAATTAAACTATAATAATAGCATTTTTGGACAAATAGAATATCATATATATAGAAAGAACAAAGATGGCTCTTTGGTGCTAATGGCAAAATCTTCTGAAAATGAAGTAACATTTACAGAAACTTCAAATGGTAAAAATACATATATTATAAAAACAAGTTATTCCATTTTAACACAAGCAGCAAGTAGCGGAGTAGAAATCGTTCTGTCTGTGGATGGAGGCTCTATACCAGATGAAAAACCAGATGAAGACAAAGAAGAAATTTCAATCCTTGTTAATGGTAGTAAAAATATAAAAATATCTGAAAAAAATCAATTTGATGAAACTGGCTTCTCTTACATTATGGTTACAGAGCGTATCAATGGAGTTTTAACAGATGTTACAAATAAAGCCACTATAGATGTTTCTCATGAGACATTTGATTATACGAAACCAGGAAGTACTTATAAAGCCACTTTAAAAGTATCTTATAAAAATAAAAATAGAACCATTGAATTAAATATTACAGTAGAATAAAAGAAGGAATATTAAAAATCCTTCTTTTTGTCTTTACAAATATTTTTTAATTGGCATATTTCACATTCTGGATTCAAAGCTTTACAATGGTATCTACCAAACAACACAAGTTGATGGTGCAACTTCCCTAATTTTTCTTTTGGGAACTTTTTCGTTAACTTTCTTTCAATTGTCATGACATCATCATTCTTCTTTGATAACCCTAATCTCTTACTAACCCTACTTACATGTGTATCCACAGCAATCACATTTGTTCCATACAAATTACTAAGCACAACATTTGTTGTTTTTCTACCTACACCACTTAACGATTCTAAAAAACTTCTATCATTTGGAACAACTCCATCAGCATCTTCTAACAGTCTTTCAGCAATGAGTTTTATATTCTTTGCTTTCCTTTGAAAAGTTCCAATAGGTCTTATAATTTGAATCAAATCATCAAGAGATGCATTTTTCAAATCTTCTAATGTTGGATATTTTTGAAATAAGACATTAGTTACCATATTAACTCTTTTATCTGTTGTCTGTGCACTCAACATTACAGCGATTAGTAACTCATAATCTTTGGTATAATTTAATTCACATTTAGGATCTGGGAAGAGGATATCTAAGTATTCCATAATCTCATTCATTGCTATCATTCAACCAATCATAATTATCCAAGATTTCTAAAGACTTTATTTTTCTAGTTTGAAAAGTTTTCTTATCTCTCTCTACATCTTGAATAGTCTTAATTCCTTTTTTATACCAATTATGAAGAATTCGATCAATATAACGAAGATTTGTTGTTCCATTATAAATAGCTTCCTTTAGGGCCAGTAGGATAAGCTCTTCTGTATAATCACCATCTAGCCAAGCATTAATAATCTCATATTCCATAGGAGATAAAGTCCTTCCGAATTCATGTTCAAAAGTTGTGAAAATATCTGTTGATACTTCCTTCTTTGGCTCTTCTACTGTACCATTCACAATGATATAAACAAATTTCTGATATAAGCCATCTAAATTCACAAATTCATCTCTTACATTTCCAACTTTTTTTACCTCTAACTTTACTAATCCTAAAGATGTTAAAATTGTTATTTCTTCCATTACCTCCTCTAATGTCAAATGAAGATCGATCCCAATTTGTTTTGGATTAAAAGAAACATCTTGAATATCTAATAAATAAATAAGTAAAATAAGTTCTCTATCAGTCAATTTTAAATCATGATATTTTAAAAGTAATAACTTGGGAATTACAATATCTCTCGCTTTTATAATTTTCCACAATTCTTCTGTCATATGACACCACCTTACGTGTGTTATCTATTATATAATATTTTCTTTTTTTCGTCCACCATAATTTTCTAAGATATAACGTTTAATGAATATTTTAAAATTCTCTAATTCTCCTGATAAAATCTTTTTTTCTATATCTGCATATATTTGCTCAATCATATCTTTTTCAACTAACAATGATAGTTCTTTTGCTGAAAAAGCAACTTCATCTCGATGATGAATTGGAAGTTTCTGATAAGCTTCAATGACCTGGCTTTTTGGAATATTCTTTATCTCTGCAACAATTCCACAATAATAAGGTCCATACTGATATAAAGTAAAAGAATCTAATAAATCTTGATTCAATAATTGTTTTATTTTTTCAATTTCTTTTCTTTCACTTTTAGAAAATTCATATTTAGAAGAAAAATTTAATTGTGCCCATATTCCTAATATCGACGTATGTGGATTTACTTCTTTAAAACCAGATATTTCTAATTCTTCTTCTAAATCGATTAATAATTCTATTCCATACTCTATATTTTCACTGGAAAAAATGCGATTTAACTCTTCCTGCTTTCTAAAATAAGATAACTCTTTTATATTCTTTTTATATAATAGAATTGCTTCTCTCAAAGAATTTTCTAGCTTAAAATTTAATCGAGTGGCAAATCGAATTGCTCGTAAAATTCTAAGTGCATCTTCTTCTATTTTTCTTTTGGCATCTCCTACTGCTCGAATTATTTTATTATCAATATCTTGTCTGGCGCCCAATAAATCAATAAAATTTCCATTTTTATCAATACACAAAGTATTTATAATGAAATCTCTTCTTTTCAAATCTATAGATAATTCTTTTGCATAACTAATTATTGGCTGCCTATGTTTCTCATAAGCGGTTTCTATACGATATGTTGTAATTTCTGCTACAATGTTTTTAATCTTAACTGTCACTCTTCCATATCTAGAATCTTTATCATCAAGATCAGGAAATATTTTCTTCAATTCCTCTGGAGTAGCACTTGTTGTAATATCATAATCACATGTATTGATTCCTAGATATAAATCTCTTGGATATCCTCCAACTAAATATGCTTCATATCCATTTTCCTCTATTTTATTTAACAATTCTAATAATTCTATGTTCATAGTGCTTTTTCATCCCTCTTTTATAGAAAAAAAGACTTTCGTCTTTTAGTTTAAAGCATCTTTTAATTTAGTTCCAGCTTTGATTGTTGCAGCAATTCTTGCAGGTATTTTAACTGTTTCTCCAGTTCTTGGATTACGACCTTCTTTTGCTTCTTTTTTCTTAGCAGTAAAAGTACAGAAACCAGTTAAAGTTACTTTTCCATCTTCTTTTAATCCTTTAATAACTCCGCTCATCATAGCTTCTAAAGCTCTTGCTGAATCTGCTTTTGTTAATCCTGTTTCTTCTGCAATAAAATTAATTAAATCTGTTTTTGTCATCATTTTACCTCCCTATGTGTTAAGCTATTTTGCTTACATTCTAAGAATATCATCTTTTCCTTATAAAAGCAATATATTTCATTACTTTTTCCTTATTTTCTTTTTCATATTATAAGGAATATAGTAGAAGACGTAACATTAGAAAAAATATTACTCCACTTACCATTCCTACCAAAAAAGCTAAATAAAGTGTATCTACAAAGGCTGCCATTTTTCCTCTTTTTTGTGGATATTTTAATACCATTTGCTTTGGTTTTTCCAAAGTTTGATTCTTCTCTGCCTCTTTTTTATTTGCTTTGGCTTCTTCTAAAGACAACAAAATCATCATTATTTGACTAGGATTTTTTCCATGTATTCTCAAATACTCTACAATTTCTTCTTCTGTCATTCCTTCTGTAATCTTTTCAAGTTCTTCAATTGAGTTCTCTTGTTTTCCTTCATTTGGTCTTTCTATATCCACCTCAGAAGCATTATTTTCTTGTCTTTCTTCTTTTACCCCATAGCTTGATTCTTCTATTTGCCTCAAAAAATAATGTCCATCTTTTTCCATTACCTCTACTGTGATATCTGGATTTCCCTTAATCACGAAAATATTTTCAACTACTGAAGCAAATACTTGATTATTTGGAAAATTCATCTGAACAAAATTTAACTTAACCTGCTCAGTCTTTTCTAATTTATCTTGATTCACAAACATTGTATTATCTATTGATACTTCTCTATAATCCTTCAATAGTTCTTGAAAAGCAGCTTCTGCGTTCATTGATCCATTTAAATTATTTAATGCTTTAAGGCGTTGAACATCTTCAAA
This sequence comes from uncultured Mycoplasmatota bacterium, assembly GCA_947426265.1. Classification (GTDB taxonomy): domain Bacteria; phylum Bacillota_I; class Bacilli_A; order RF39; family UBA660; genus MGBC102946. The sequence goes on from CANEDJ010000011.1 coordinate 28,650, forward strand.
AATTTTTCTAGTGTCTTTCCCACTTCTATTTTCTATGATCTGGACTTTCCCATCCTTATAAGTAATTTTAATATATGTTTTTCCATCTTTACTAAAATCTGTAACTTCGCTCATGTTTAAGGCTTGTTGAACTTTAGGCTCTGCTTTTTCTACAACTACTTCTTGAGCTTTTAATTGATATTTAAATAATAACCCTTCTAGTTTTGTTTGATTTTGAAAAGCCATACTCAATTCTCTAGAAAGGCTTGCAAAATCCTGATTGCTATTTAACATTTTTTGCATTAATTCTAATGAGGTTGCTTCATTTACAATTGATGGATATAATGTTTTCAAACGTTCTATTAATATTCCAATTTGATATTTCTCCAATTCATCTAAGCCCATTTGTTATCACCCTTATTATAATAAAGTATAACACTAGATATCATTTTTGTAAATATGAACTAATTTCTAATAGATTTAAAATTTTAATAAAAATAACATCCTCTCGTTGGATGTTATTTAATATAGAATTTTTTATTTCACATTAAAAGTTTTTTGATATACTTTGTTTTTTTCCCTAAAATTCCATTCAAAAGTTTCTCCTTCATATATAGAGCAATTTTTATCACTATCTAAAGTAGTAATCTCCATATTTTTTGGCAGACCACTTTCATAATTGATAGAAACAATGTATGCTACTGTTCCGCCTAAATTTATGCTGCTTGTTGAGGGAACACCAAGATATATGATATCATCTTTTGAATATTTTAAATGATCTGCACTATAAATAAATCCACAATGTAAATGCCCAGAAACCAAAAATCGATAATCTGGATTCATCCATTTTTTTTCTTCTCCTATTTCTTCCAACTTGTATAATCGTTTTTCTGGATAAATCCAACTAATATATAATTGATGGCTAAATAACGTACTAATATCTCCAAAATTGGTTTGCCACTTTTTTCTTTGAAAGGTATAAAAACTTGGAATATATCTAGACAAGCAACGGAAATCATAATAATATGCCTGCCCATATTTAAATATATGATTAACAGAGCCTCGAATCCATTCATCATGATTTCCAAGCAATGCATATGTCATCATTTCTGATTGGTCAGGATTTGGATAATGTTCTATAAATGCTTCTATTTGCTTTTCTATTTGCTCATCAGAATAATCTCCATATTTACCTGTAAATATATCACCTAAATGAAAACACTTGCTGGCTCCCAATTCTATTCCTTTTTCATATACCTTTCTTAATACTCTAAAATTTTCAAACTCTGGGTTTCCAATATGAGTATCAGCAATCAATAGAATTTTTTTATTTTGACAATGATTTGCTTCAAATGAGTAATAACTTTTTGTATAAGTAGAGTCTTGCCGATATGATTCTACATAATGATATCTTGGTTCTCCATCCCAATAATCATCTTTTATAATTACACCATACCTTACTAGCAAATTATACAAACATTCTTTTATCATGTCTTCATTGTAATCTTCTTTAGATAAAGATAAAAGCGCTTTTATTTCTGATAAAGTTAAAGAAGAATATCTTTCAAAAAATCTCCTGATTTCAAATTCTATGGGATAGTGATTGCCATACCAAGGAAGCATATCTTCTTGAAATCTCATTTTATTACCCCCCCCTTATTATTTTTGTAAAAGTTCTAAAAATTTCTTTGCTGTTTTAGAAAGCGCCCTGTTTTTCATATATATTAAACCAATATAACGGCTTTCAATTTTTTCCTTTAATCGAATTTCAAATAGTGTTCCATCTTCTAATTCATTTTCTAAGTATTCTTTTGTCACAAATCCGATTCCCAATCCAATTTTGGTGAACTGTGTTACCAATGAATGACTTGTTAGCTCCATTTCTGGTTTTAATACTACTTCATTTTCCAGACTAACTTTATCTAAAAAATATCTTGTATTAGATCCCTGTGATATTAAAATCAATGGATAGTCATTCAATTCTTGCAAAGATATTTTTTTATTTTTTAAATGCTTAAAATTTTGATTGGCCACAAAACAATCATGAATTTCTCTTAAATGATACTCTACAAAATCATTTGGGATTTGATAAGGCAAATTTAAAATAATAAAATCTAATAATCCATTTCTTGCTTTATCAATTAATGAAAATGTTGGATTTGTAATAATTTTTATTTTTATTTTTGGATATAGTTTATGAAACTGTTCTATAAATGGTAATAAATATTTTTGTGTTAATGTATTGCTAATTCCTATTGTTAATACGCCTGTTTCCATATTAATCATTTCAGCAATCGCATCTTCTGCATGCTCAATAAATTCCATTGCTTTTTCTATTTGCTCATAAAAAACTTTCCCTTCTTCAGTGAGAACAACCCCATATTTATTTCTAATAAATAAAGTGCAGCCTAATTGCCCTTCTAAATTTTTAATGCTTTTACTAACACCTGGTTGACTGATTCTAAGTTCCATTGAAGCTTTTGTTATGTTTCTATTTTTAGCAACACTATAGAAAACTCTATACAATTCTAAATCAATATTCATACAGATTCTCCTTAAAATAACTTCTAGTTATATTTGACATATCAAAAAAGTATTTGTATTATACCTCCTTTTTTCTTATAATACAAGTGCAAAATGACAAAGGAGGTATTTTATGGCGTCATTCGTAATTCATCACATTGCTGGTGAACAATTTCTAACAGAATTAGAACAAAAATGTGGAATCACTTTAAAAGAAGAAGAAAGAAATCTTTTCTTACTTGGAAATTTAATCGTTGATTCTACAAAATTAAAAAAGGAGATTCCAGAAGGCTTATCAGAAGAAGAACGAAAAACTTGGAAACGAGAATTCCAAAAATTGATACAAGAAGAAAAAATAGCAACACATTTTCGTGACAAAGAAGATTATAGACTCTGCATTCAAGTTCCAAATTTACAAGCTTTCTTGGCAAAATATCAAAACTTGTTAGCTCAAGATTTTAGTGCACTTGGTTATTTCTATCATTTGTTTACAGATAAATTATTTTTCAATGATTTATTTTGTGCAGCATTTGATCTACTAGATCAAAATCTCAATCATACTGACTACGCAGACCAACTTCATTTTATGTTCCTAAAAAAAAGTGGGAAAATAGAAAAACAAGAAGATGTTTGGTCTCACGATAGCAATGTTAGTATTTACCAAGATTATACAGTTATGAATCGTTTATTATTAGAATACTACAAGATTTCTTTTGACTCTGATGGCTTATTAGAAAGTTCCAAACAGTTCCATAATCCAGGAATAACTGAAGTTGATTATGAAAATATTACTTCTGTTATTCGTCAAACAAAAAGTTATATTGAGGAATCAGATCAGTCAAAAGGAAACTTACATGTTTTTACAGAAGAGCAAGTGAAAGCCTTTATTCAATTAGTAGCTAAAAGTTTTATAGAAAGCTATTATCCTTTATTTGAAGGATTAGTAAATCCATCCAAGGGAGAAAAACAGAAAATTTATAGAGGTGACTCATTATGCTAGAAATTTTTAGTGCTTTTTGTGGCTTAATACAAAGTATTTTAATTATGTTTAACAAAAAAGAAAACTGGATATTTTATATGTTAAACATTATTACTTTGACCATATTTTCTTTTTGCGCAAAACTTTATGGAGATGTTGTAGAGAATCTTATCTATGTCATATTTGGATTGTTAGGACTTCTTACTTGGTATTCTACTTTTATCTCTAAAAAAATTTTTGGTAGTGAAAATAAAATTCGTTATACCAATTTAAAAGAACGCTGCTTTTACTTTTTCATGTTTTTAATGATTAGTATTGGAATGTTTTTCTGGTTAAGTCATACTGATGACCCATCTCCATTATTAGATGCAGTTACAACAGGTATGGGATTTACCGCTACATTAATGATGGCCTTCAAACGTGTAGATGCATGGTTTTATTGGCTTATTGATGACATTTTAATGGCATATATTTATTACATGTTACCAGATCGCGGTTTTTGGCTAATGAGTCTCAATATTATTTGGATTTTCCTAGCGATTGGAACCTGGTATACATGGCATAAGGAAGCAAAAAAAAATGGATTTGTTAATGAATGAATATGAAAAATTAATGCAAGCAGGGTATCAACAAACTGAAATTGAACAATTACTGTTTCTATATGGGTATACTATTAAAACAAATTGCTTAAATACTTATATACAATTTCTAGCACAAATCAAACACAATTTTAATTATAAACAAATAGAACAGCTTATAAAATGTATTACCCATAATACTCCATATCAATTATTATTACATGCTCAATATTCTATTTTTGTAATGAATGAAGTTAGAAGATTTTTAGAAGACACTCTTCAAGAAAAAGGAATTCAGACTAAGGAAGAACAACAATATTATGAATTAGGAGAAAAAATGTTACAGTACAAATGGAATGAAGATATGATTTATCAATTTCGAAGATTCGTAAAAGGGAAAAAAATTGCTTCTATTAAAATTCTTAATATGATTTTCGAACTATTATTCCAATACAAAATCAAAGATTGGATATTTCTCAATATTATTTATGAAAATTTTCTAAAGAAAAATTTAGAAGAATTTGAAAACTGGCTTTTATACGACTTTTTAAACTCTTTAAAAAATTATATTCAATTGAAAAATACAACTCAAAAAAATAAATTTAAAATTGAGTTGTTTGTTTCACTATTTAGATAGGATGGTTTTATGATTATTAAAAATGAAAAAAAATTCAAAGAATTAGAAATTATATTAAGTGACTTTTTATGTGATAAAAATTGTCCTTATTGTACAGCAAAAATCACAACTTGGCCTAAAGTAGAAGATGATATTCATAAATTAAGTCTTTATGTTGGCCAAATGAAAAAATTAGGATATAAGTTTCACTATGTTACAATTGGTGGCAATGGAGAACCTACAAAGCATTCTTATCAGAAATTAAAAACAATTGTTGAAATGTTTGATGATTATAACATTCCCATCAAACGAGTTTTAACCTCAGGAAACATTTTTCGTCCTGAAGAAAGGGATAAATATGAGTTATTTAAAAATCATAATTGGATGTTTGAAATAACAACAACTAGTATTGATAATGATTTAGATAGAAAGGTCTTAGGTTATGATCACAACTATTTTGAAACTAAAGCTTTTAAGAATGCCAGAATAAGATTAAACTATGTTCTTTTAAAAGATAATTTAAATTCTTTTGTTGATGAAATCAATCTTTTTAGTCAAAAATATCCTAATATTGAAACGTTTTCTTTAAAATTATTAAATGTAAATACAAAAACAAATAAAGTGGATAATCCTTTATCTGAATGGATTATAAAAAATGCGATTCCAAAAAGTGATAGACAAATGATAGCTGATATTTTAAATCAAAATTTTGAATATTTAGGAGAAGCCTATGATACTTTTTCTTGGAAATCAAAACAAAATAAAGAAATTTATTTTTCATGGAAAAAAGTGGAATATGGTCTATTTGATTTAGTATACTACGGAAATAAGTTTGTAAGTTATCAATTAGAGGAAATAAAGCTTGATTCTTTCGTTCCCATGCTTTATTTTGCTTCTCGCTTCAAAAAAGAAATGATTAATGAAATTGAGTTCACTTTAAAAAATGATTTTAGAACTACTTTAATAGGAAATGAAAAAGATTTTACGGATTTTAATAGTCACAGTTTCATTGAAAATGAAAATAAAATCCATTATCAATATTTAGGACCTTTTTACAATGAGCAAGCTAGTGATGGCAAATTAACTTCTACTGTTTGTGAAGAAGTTGTTAAAACGGAAAATGCATTGATCGATAAATGTGATACTTTTATGGTGTATTTCGATCATGAGCCAAGTCCTGGAAGCATTACAGAACTTACCTATGCTTCTTTTCAAAAAAAGGATATTATCATTTTTTATCAAATTGAAGAAACAACAAGTTATGAACTAAAATCTTCCAATTGGTATCCAATTGTTTCTGCGATTATGATTGCTGGAAAAGAAAAAGTAAAACTTGTACCAGTAAATAATGAAAATGATATTTTAAACTATTTCAAACATTTATAAAAAATATGAGATTCTCTCTCATATTTTTTTAAAATTCACAGTTTTTTGGAGTTCTTGGATATGGAATCACATCTCTAATATTATCCACACCAGTTAGATAAATTAATAATCTTTCAAAGCCCATACCAAATCCTGAATGAACACATCCACCATATCTTCTCAAGTTCAAATACCAATCAAGTCCTTCTTCACCAACATTCATGTCTTTCATTCTTTCTTTCAACTTCTCGTAATCTTCTTCTCTTTGAGATCCACCCATAAGTTCTCCTGCGCCTGGGACTTCTAAGTCTACTGCAGCCACTGTTTTTCCATCTTCATTTAGTTTCATATAAAACGCTTTAATATCTTTTGGCCAGTTTTTAATAAATACAGGTCCATGAAAATATTCTGTAATATATTTTTCATGTTCTTTGGCAATATCTTCTCCATATTCGGGAGCAAATTCCCATTTCACATCTGCCTCTTTTAATATTTTAATAACTTCCTCATGATCAATTCTTGTGAAATGACTATTTACTAATTTCTCTAATTTTTCTATTAAACCATTTTCTACAAATTGATCAAAAAATTTCATTTCATCTGGGCAATTATCAAGTACATATTTTACAACATACTTTAACATTCCTTCCATGATGTCCATATCACCTTCTAAATCACAGAATGCAATTTCTGGTTCAATCATCCAAAATTCTGAAGCATGTGTTTTTGTATTTGAATTTTCAGCTCTAAATGTCGGTCCAAAAGTATAAGTTTTTTTATAAGTAAGAGCGAATGTTTCTGCTTGAAGTTGTCCACTTACAGTTAATGCCGTTTGCTTTCCAAAGAAATCTTTACTATAATCCACACTTCCCGATTTTGCCACTTTTTCTAAATCTAAAGTTGTTAATTGGAACATCTCTCCTGCACCTTCACAGTCACTTGCTGTAATAATTGGTGCATGAAAATAAACGTAGCCATTATCCTGAAAGTACTTATGAATTGCATATGCTGCAACACTCCTTACTCGAAATACAGCACCAAATAAATTGGTTCTTGGTCTTAAATAAGCAACTTCTCTTAAAAACTCTCTTGTATGTCTTTTTGGCTGAATAGGATAATCTTCTGGACAAGCACCTTCTAATTTAATTGAAGTTAATTGAAGTTCAAAATCCTGTTTTCCCTCTGAATCTTTAACAATACCTACTACTGTTACCGCACTTCCAACTGATATTTTTGCTATTTCTTCAAAATCTTTTAAAGAACTATCATACACAATTTGAACAGTTTTAAAACAAGTTCCATCTGAAAAATCTAAAAAGCCAAAATCCTTTTGCTTTCTATGATTGCGAATCCATCCTTGCAATGTTACTTCTTTGCCTTTGTATTCTTCAATTTTTTTATATAACTCTTTTACATCCATGTTATCTCTCCTTTTCATAAAATAAAAATAAGCCCTATTATACTAGGACTTATTAATTATCAAAACTGGCGCCTGATGTAGGACTCGGACCTACGACCTGCCGGTTAACAGC
>CANEDJ010000012.1:0-34991 GCA_947426265.1 uncultured Mycoplasmatota bacterium
CAAGATAAAAAAAGTAGCATATTCTTTTTGAATATACCACTTTGTCAACAGTCTGTAAGGACTTATAGTCCTTTTTTATTTAAATTAGAACAGCTAGAAATGATAAAGAATATTGATTATTACCAAAAAGTCTTTATTCTAGGTATATTAACAAAATATGGAGTTAAATTTACTACTTTATAAAATAATATCATTCTTAAAATATAATAAAATATAAAAATGAAAGATTATCATTTTTATGGTATAATCAAATTAAAAAAAAGGAGGTATCTACAATGATAGAAGAAATAAAAAAACAGGTATGTAAACTACTAGATAAAGATAATTCTGGTCACGGAATGGAACATGTCAATAGAGTATTGAATTTATCTTTGAAGTTTGCTGAAATAGAAAATGCAAATAAAGATATAGTTGCTTTAATAGCATTATTGCACGATGTTGACGATTATAAATTATTTGGAATGGAAAGTGCTGATAATTTAACAAATGCTAAAAATATTTTAAAACAATGCTCTGTCGCGGATAATATTAAAGAGCAAGTTTTAAATGCTATTAAAACCATTGGATATAGCAAAAGATTAAAAGGAATTAGTCCAACAACACTTGAGGGTATGATAGTATCGGATGCTGATATGTGTGACGGAATTGGGGCTACTGGTATACTTCGTAGTTATCAATATAATCTAGCACATGACAACTTGTTTTTTGATAAAGATATATATCCTACGTTAAATATGTCAGCAACTGATTATATGACAAAAAAAGTTGGAACGGTTGTTACTCATATGTTTGAAAAACTATTTAGACTGAAAGATTTAATGCTAACTAATTCTGGAAAAAAAGAGGCATTAGAAAGGCACAATATAATGGTTTTGTTTCTCTATCATTTTTTAGAAGAAGAAAACGTTCCAGAGTGGATTAATTATTTAGATAATTATCTAACTGAAGACAGAAATAATTAAGCATTAATTATAATCATTACAATTTTTCATTACTGCTAGATTGAATATTTAAATAATAGTAAAATTATTTTGCTACATGCTTCATGCTACATAATAAGGGTAATACTATACCTTATTATGACGAAGACTTGAGTGGCTATGCCACTAAGTCTCGTTTTTATAAATAGATACTCTTATACTGTGCAATGCCATAGTATTTTTTTAATATTTAAAATTAATACTTTAAAAAATTTCTAAATTTTTACTACTAACTTACTACTTTTGAAAGTGAAAACATAAGAAATTATAACAATTTATAAGAACATCCTTCAAAACCAAAAATGCAGTAAACGCTCGTAAATACAGGTTATAACGCTATTTAAGAACTTATAAAAACATACTCACAAAAATGCAATATTTTTTTTAATAAGATTTTGATTATTTTTATTCTATAATACAGTTGAGGAATGAATTATCTACTTGACAGTAGTGATATTAACTATTATAATGGAGATACAAAAATGCCGTTATGATGAAAGAAAATATATTTACAATATTTTTTTTATATAGATTATAAATTATGTTATAATGTATATATAGAAAGACTAGTGATGATATGAAAAGAAAAGGATTTACATTAATAGAATTATTAGCAGTTATTGTAATACTTGCAATAATAGCACTTATAGCTACACCAATTATCTTAAATATTTTAGGACGTGTTAGAAAAAGTGCATTCTTAGATAGCTCTTATGGAATATTAGAAAGTGGAAATTTATATTACGCTAGTATGGTATTAAATGATAATATAGAAGAAAAAACTTTTTTATTTGACGGAGAAACAAGATCACAATTAGAATATTCTGGAGAAATACCAAAAGGTGGAATGCTACAAATTAGTGTAAAAGGAGAAATAACATTAGCAATTCATAATAATGAATGGTGTGCTATAAAAGGAAAAAATGATCAAAATATTAGAATGATTCCATATGAAGAAGGAAAATGTATCATTCCAGATAATGCGAAAGATCCAGTCATAACATTAAATGGGAAAAGTGTTATCAAATTGAAACAAGGTAATACATATCAAGAACTTGGAGCAACTGCTAAAACGATAGATGGTGGGAATTTAAGTTATGAAACGAGTATTGAATTAGGGGGAGTAAAAGTAGATGCTATTGATACTTCTGTAGCTGGAAAAACCTATTTGATTACTTATCAAGCTAGTAATAATGGAAAAACAGTTCAAGTAACTAGAACTGTTCATATTGTAGATAGTGTTGGCCCAAAAATTACTTTTGATCCTGAGACTGTAACATTAAAATTAAATCAAGTTGCTACTTATAACTTTTATGAAGGAGTAACGATAACAGATGAAAATGATGGGGAGATAGAAGTAAATGAGAATACAGTAAAAATAATAGGTGAATTAAAACTAGAAGTTGGAACCTATGAAATTACATATGAAGCAAGTGATTCAGAAGGAAATACAACAATTGCCAAAAGAACATTTATTTTGGAAGGAGCCGAAGGACCAATATTAAATTATAGTAGTATGAGTACTGATGATATTTGGCTTTCTGAGACAACATTGACAGTTGTAGCAACGGATACTTTTAATATAACAGGCTTCTCTTATGAACTTGTTAGAGATGGAGTAAGCTTAGGAGAAACAACTGTAGAAGTAAGTGGGAAAAGTGTTTCTACTGAAATTAAGCTAACAGAAACAGGAATCTATCAAATTAAATTAAAAGGAATAAATGAATATGGTGGAGAATCAAATTCCATAAGTGGAGACTATCAAATTGATAGTTCAACTCCTACTTTAACAACTTCTATTGGATATAATTTATATCCAGCAGAAACTTATGAACTAAAAAATATGATACAATCTGGACATATCTTTACTACAACATCTAAAGACCCAATTATGGATTTTACTAATATTGGAAAATATGAGCAAATGAATGGAGTAGCAATCCATTTTGCAGAACCAATTACCAAAAGTATGAGTATACAAGTATTTTATGGTTATCCTCATTCTGAACAAGCTTCTATTTCAAAAAGAATTAGTGAAGGAGCGACATCTGTACAATTTGATATTCCAAAAAAAGATTATAGTCGTCTTCGATTGGATATTGGGTCAGAAGCAGGACTTACTTATAAAATAGATAGAATAGAAGCACTTAGTACTTCTCCATCAACGACTAGAAATAATGTTTCTTTATTTGTAAATGGAAATGCTAGAAGTGGAATTGATAGTTATAGTTTTGATGGAGGAATTACTTGGCAAAAGGAAAATTTTCAATATTTTAGTGAAAATGGGGATGCAAAAGTGATGGTAAAGAGCAATACTGGATTCATCAGTGAAATGGTACCAGCCTCAGTATCTGTGATTGACAAATCAATATATGCAGCAAGTATTTTAAATCATAGTTCAACATTACATGGAGTAACACGTTCTGGAAACACATTTATCACTACAAATGGAGACCCACAAATGGTATATTCAAGTACAAGTAGTTATAAGAGATTAAAAAAAGCAAGAATTTATTTTGCAGAGCCAGTTACTAAAAATATATACATACAAATATTTTATGCACCATTTTCAGAAGCCAATTCAACGAGAGGAAACATACAAGCAGGAAATAGCTATATTGAACTAGATTTTCCTGGAGGAACATATAGTCAACTTCGTTTTGATATTGGAGCAGAAGCAGGTCTAACATATACATTATCAAAAATAGAATTGCTTTATGAAGGATAAAAAAGGTAATAGAAGAAATCTACTACCTTTTTTATATACTATATTGGAATAGTAAATGGTAAAGTTCCAGTTTGTTTTACATGTTGATTAATTCCTTTTGAAACTTTTTCTACAATCAAGCCTTCTTCTGCATAAACTCTAATATCTTGCCTTGCACTAGAAGTATTTTCTTTCATTGCCATAGAAACAGCATTATAAATAGCGCCAGAAATTTGAGAACCATTTAAGACTTCAGTTCTTGAACCAATATGTCCAACAATTTCAGGACCATTCTCACCAGCAATAAACATAGAACCATGTGCTGGAAATCCACCATTTTCAAGCCTTGGTATTTCAACTGATTTGGACATTTCTAATTTAAAACCAAAAGAACCTCCACCTAACCAATCTGGAATGTCGATTTTAAATTTGTTCAGTATTTTTTTAAAACCATTCCACCCATCAATAATTTTATTGATAAATTTTTCTAAAATATCAATAATGCCATTTATTGGTGTTTTGATTACTGATTTTAAACCTTCCCAAATGCCACTAAATACTTTTTTAATTCCTTCCCAAGCTTTTTCCCAATCTTGTGAAAATATTCCTGTTACAAAGCTAATAATGCCTTCAAAAATAGTTTTCACAGCATCTACTTTTTCTCCAATTGATTTAAAAACATTTTCAAAGACTGTTTTAAAGATTTGTTGCATAAAATCACATATAGGTTTTAAAACATTATCCCATAGCCAAGTAAAAGTATTGATGATTCCTTGAATAATTGGAAGTAATACATTTTCAAAAATATTTGAAATGCTTTGCCATGCATTTAAAAATATTCCAATTAAAAAGTCAGACACAGGTTTTAAAACATTGTCCCATAACCAAGAAATTGTTTCAATTAAATTTGTAATGATTGGAATAATTACATTTTCTAAAATGGTTGAGATATTTTCCCAAGCTACTTTAAAAACTCCAATCAGAAAATCAGCAACTGGCATAATGACATTTTCAAATAGGTTTTGTAATACTTCCATAACAACTCCAATAATGTTTCCAATCGCTTCAAAGAATGTTTCAATTGTCGGTCTAATAGAAGCAATGATGTTATCAACTCCAGCTCTAAATTCTTCGTTAGTATCATACAGGTTTTTTAGTACTGTAATAATTCCAACGATTAAAAGAGCAATTCCACCAATAATTAAGACAGTAGGACTAATACTTGAAAATAATCCTCCAATAGAACTAGTGACTCCTCCAATAGACTCTTTTAAACCAGAAAACATTCCACTGATACCATTTCCTTCTTTGAAAGTAGAGAAGAAAGTTTTAATATTTGTTGTAGCGCCTTTTATATCTGTATTAACTATAGTATCTATTATTGTCGATATTCCAGCTAAATTGGCAATACTGCCAGATAAATCTGGAAAAAATTCATTGCCATCTACTTTAGAATTGTTGATTTCTGTTAAAAGATTTACAATTGATTCACTATTGTTTTTTAGTGTATTTAAACTAGAAGAAACATCTTGTATATTTTTAGAAGTACCAGATAAAGAAAGTTCATTTTTTAACTGTTTAACACTATTCGTTACAGTATCAACTGGACTTTTTAAAGTTCTAAATTTACAAGTTAAATTTTCAATATCTTTTTCAATACCACCTATATTAGAATTAATTTTTAAATTTAATATTTGTTCACTCATTTTTCTCACCTCCTTTCTGTAAATGAAATTAAAATAATTTATTATTAGAGAAAATTTATTAAATTTTTGATATACTAAATATAGATAGGAGAAGATAATATGGAAGAAAAAAACATAATAATTACAACATTGGATTTGAAAGAAGATTATGAAATTTTAGGTAGCTTATATGTAATAGAACATTTAACACTAAGTCCAAAAGAAGAAGAAGTGGATAAAGTTCTTAATATTCTGGTGGAGCGTATAAAAAGAAAATGTAGAGATTTGGATGGAGATGCAGTAATTGGCTGTCAATTTTTACGATCTGGGGCAGTTGAAAGATCTCTCTCAATCAGTGGAACAGCAGTAAAGATTAAATCAAAAAGTTAAGACTTCTAATAAAGAAGTTTTTTTGTGAATGGTATTTTTAATTCCATATTAATTTTGAGTTTTTTAAAAGTTTGTCAAAATATCACAAATATTTATTCAAGTGCTACTAAATTTCTGATATACTAAGTATAGATAGGAGAAAATAATATGGAAGAAAAAAATATAATTATAACGGCCATAGATTTGAAAGATGATTATGAAGTAATAGATACTTTATGCGAAACGGAAAGACTAAGTAAACGGTATCCAAAAGGAGAATATTTAAATCAAATACTTACTATAACAAAAGAACGCTTAAGAAGGCAATGCCAGGAGCTTGGAGGGGATGCAATTATAGGATGCCATATTTTTTGCTTTGACTATTTCTTCTTAATAAGTGGAACAGCAGTAAAGATTAAATCAAAAAGTTAAGACTTCTAATAAAGAAGTTTTTTTGTGAATGGTATTTTTAATTCCATATTAATTTTGAGTTTTTTAAAAGTTTGTCAAAATATCACAAATATTTATTCAAGTGCTACTAAATTTCTGATATACTAAGTATAGATAGGAGAACTAATATGGAAGAAAAAGATATAATTGTGGCAACATTAGATTTGAAAGAAGAATATGAAATTTTGGATAGTTTATATGTTACAGAACAATTAAAACAACTATATCCAAAAGAAGAATACTTGAAGCAAATGCTTATTGTAGTAAAAAACCGTTTAAGGAAGCAATGTAAGGAACTAGGCGGGAACGCCATTATTGGTTGCCATATTTCTCATATGGTAACATCATCAGCGCATTCTATTTCAATTAGCGGAACAGCAGTAAAGATTAAAACAAAGAGTTAAGACTTCTGATAAAGAAGTTTTTTTGTGAATGCTATTTTTAATTCCATATTGATTTTGAATTTTTTAAAATGTTTGTTGAAATATCATAAATATTTATTCAAGTGCTGTTAAATTTCTGATATACTAAGTATAGATAGGAGCAAATAATATGGAAGAAAAAAATATAATTATGACATCACTAGATTTAAAAGAAGAATATGAAGTAATAGACACTTTGTATGTAACAGAAGAATTAAAACAAAGATATCCAAAAGAAGAATATTTAAATCAAATGCTTACTATAGCAAAAGAACGATTAAAAAAACAATGTAGGGAACTTGGAGGAAATGCAATTATTGGTTGCCATATAATTTATGTTCCTACATCTTCTGCCAAAATACTTTCAATCAGTGGAACAGCAGTAAAGATTAAATCAAAGGTTTAATTGAAATAATTTTATAGATTTCAAATTTATCTATTAAAATTATTGACAATTCTTAATTTTATTAATTTGTTTAATTCTTGCTTTAATATCAGCAACTTGTACTTCTAGTTGCTTTTTCTTTTCTTCTTCTGTCATTTCTTCCTTTATAAATGTATAAGGTTTTTTTGAATATTCAGCTTTTTGTTTTGTAAAAGCATTACATAATGAAACAGATAAAGCTTCATTAAAATAAGCCCCCTGTAGCCATGCGTTATGATTAAAAATAGTTTGTTCAATTTCTAATCTTGTAAAATAAACATAACGATAAAGCCAGAATAAATCAGGATCTTTTTCCCAAAAATCCTCATAAGACATTCCATATAAAATTGCCATAGGTAATAATTCATAAAACCATTCAGTAAGCGTTTTATATGTTTTATTAGTTTCATCTAAATTTCTGTTATCGTTAACTGTTCCATATCGGTATTGGCTAGGGCAGACATAAAAGCTTGATATTCTTCGATTGCAAATTTAATAACTGAAGTTATATTTTTTCCACTTGCTTGGTAAGTTTCAAGTAATTTAATTGCTAAATTTGGATTAACATCTTTATGATTTGCTAAAAATAAACTTGTCCAAATTAAATCATAAAAAGTAATTGGTTTTTTATCAAAATCAGCAGCATTAAAGCCATTTGCTTCTAACCACTTAATACTTTCTCTAGTTAGCATTAAAGAATAATTTTTGTTATTAATATTGAGTTCTAACTTTCTCATACGAAACCTCCTTTCTAACAAAATAATTATCATTGCAAAGAAACGAGGAGATGAAAGAAAAAGACATTTCTTTGCAATAACAAATGGGGCTTATATAGGAGCGATTTCAAAATGAATAAAATAAATCGCTCACCAATATAAAAGCACAAATAACTTTGAATCGCAAATGAAATGTCCATATATCCAATAAATATCTAACCAATATTTAATCTTTGTCCAATTTTTTTCCAACTGGTTTTTTTAAAACTTCAATTGATCTCCATTTATTATTAGAAGTTCTAATACATCCTTTTTTTTCTAGTTCCATAATTAAGTGATAAATACTATTAACATGTTTTATATTTAATGCATTGGTAAGTTCCTGATAAGTTGGAGAATATCCATGTTCCTCTCTATAACGAATAATAGTATCTAATAATGATTTTTGTTTTGGTGTTAATGTTAACATTTTCCTGTCCCTCCTGAAATAAAAATTTTTCTTGTATACTCTTATACATCAAAACTATTTTTTTTGCAATATTAATTTCAATATTTTTGCACATTTTTATGCATTTTTGCACCTTTTATAAATTCATAAAAAAAGCAAATTTGTATTTGCTATATTGTTTCAGAAATTAATATCTCTAAATAATCTAAAATATCTTGTTTGCTATAATGATTATTATTTTTTAGCCATTCAGTTCCAACATTAAAAACTGCACCTAAATAGAATTTTGCAATAATATCACTTGGAATATTTTTATTATTTTTATCATGTTCAATTCGTTTTTTGATATCTTCATTTAATGTGTCATAAATCATATCCATAATAACGCTATTTTTATTATGTATCATGATGGCACTATAAATATCTCTGTTGTTATCAACATGTTCTAAAAATATTCGTAACATTTCCAAATAATATTCTTTTGAATTAGAAATTTTGGTATTGGTGCTCAGTTCTTTTGCGAAAGAACATTTTAATGTTTCAATTAAATCAGCAAATAACTCATATTTATCATTGTAATGAGAATAAAAAGTAGAACGATTCACCAAAGCTTTTTCACAAATATCTGATACTTTGATTTCTTCGAATGTTTTTTCTTTCAATAAATGGAGCAAAGAATCATATAAATTCTTTCTTGTTTTTATAACTCTTAAATCTTGTTTTTCTTTCAATTTAATCACCTATCCATTATTATAGAGTTTTTTCTACAAAAGTAAAGTTAAGTTACTATCTGTTGGATAATTAACAAACAAATAGTAAAAATTTGTCGAATAAAAAACATTCTATATTTTATGTTGCTCATTTTTTCAGTGGAATGTAATAAAATACATAGCGACGGAGGGATAATGTGAAAAAATTAAAAAAGTTAATTGTAAATCATAGCTTATTGGTTGTTATAATCTCTTGTGTTTTATTAATTCCATCTATCATAGGATATTATAATACCAAAGTAAATTATGATATTTTAGTATATTTGCCTGAAGATATTGAAACAATCAAAGGACAAAATATTCTAACAGATGAATTTGGAATCGGAGCCTTTTCATTTGTTACAGTAGAAAATATGTCAAACTATGATATTTTAACTTTAGAAAAAAAGATAAAAGAGATAGATGGAGTAGAAACAGTAGCAAGTATTGCAGATGTTATAGATACCATAATACCAAGTTTTATGTTACCAGATGAAGTGATAGAAAAAATGTATCAAGATGACCAAACGATTATCTTAGTAACTTTTAATAGTGGTACATCAGAAGAAAAAACCATGAATGCAGTAAAAAACTTGAGAGAAACAGTAGGAGATGCTACTAAAGTAAGTGGTATGACAGCTATGGTATTAGATACAAGAGACTTATCAGAACAAGAAATATTTGCTTATATTGTAATTGCCGTTTTCTTATGTTTATTTGTATTAGTAATTGCAACAGATTCTTATTTAATTCCAATATTTTTGCTAGGGAATATTGGTTTTGCAATCCTCTATAATATGGGAACAAATCTTATTTTTGGACAAATCTCTTATATTACGAAAGCAATTACAGCAGTGTTACAATTAGGAGTAACTATGGACTTTTCCATTTTCTTATATCACAAATATGAGCAAGCAAAAAATGGAGAAAAGGATAAAAAGAAAGCAATGGAACAAGCCATTTCTGATACGTTCAACTCAGTTATTGGATCATCACTTACAACAATTGCAGGATTTTTAGCTCTTTGCTCTATGAATTTGACTCTAGGAACAGATATTGGAATTGTCATGGCAAAAGGAGTTTTATGTGGATTAATCTCAGTTTTAACGCTTTTTCCTGCACTGTTACTTGTATTTGATAAAGCATTAGAAAGAACAAGGCATAAAGTATTTATACCAGAATTTAAAGGACTACAGAACTTTATTATGAAGCATAATAAAATAATAATGACTTTATTTTTGGTCTTATTAGTTCCAGCTATATTAGGGAATAATAAAGTTGAAGTATATTATAAATTAGATAAATCGTTACCAGAAAATTTATCTAGTAGCATTGCCAATTCTAATTTGGCTAAAGATTTCAACATTGTATCACCTGAATTAATCTTAATTGACAAAGATTTAAACCCTAGTGACTTAGATGAACTAATAGATAAATTAAAAAAGATAGAAGGAATAGATTTGGTACTTGCGCCAAAGAGTTTACTAGAGATCATACCAAGCTTTATGTTACCTGAAGATATTACAAAAATGATAGAAAATGATCATTATCAATTAATGATTGTAAATTCACTTTATGAAATTGCCTCACCTGAATTAGAAGCACAAATAAAAGAAGTGGATAAGTTGATAAAGTCTTATGATAAAAATGCTATTGTTGCAGGAGAAGGACCACTTATGAATGATTTGACTCGTATTGCTGATCATGACTTTAAAATGGTGAATTATTCTTCTATTATCGTTATTTTTGTTTTGATGTTATTTGTATTAAAATCTTTTAGCTTACCATTTATTTTAATTTGTGCAATTGAATTTGCGATTTTCTTAAATATGGCAATTGCTTACTATACAGGAACAACCTTACCATTTATTGCCTCTATTGTAGTAGGAACCATTCAGCTTGGAGCTACGATTGACTATGCAATTTTAATGTCAACAAAATATTTGGAAGAAAGAAAAGAAAATAAGAAAAAAGAAGCTATGAAAAAAACTTTAGAAACAACAGTACCATCCATTTTAGTTTCTGCACTTTGTTTTTTTGCAGCAACATTTGGAGTAGCGTTTTATTCAAAAATAGATATGATAGGTTCGATATGTACTTTATTATCTAGAGGAGCCATTATCAGTATGATAGTTGTTATATTTTTATTACCAACATTATTATCATTGTTTGATAAACTTATCATGAAAAC
The DNA here is from genome assembly GCA_947426265.1 of uncultured Mycoplasmatota bacterium. Classification (GTDB taxonomy): domain Bacteria; phylum Bacillota_I; class Bacilli_A; order RF39; family UBA660; genus MGBC102946. The sequence goes on from CANEDJ010000012.1 coordinate 11,142, forward strand.
AACAAAAGGAATGAAGGAGAGTGTGTAATATGAAAAAATTGAAATCATTATTAAATATTACGTTAGCTGGATATTTGATTTTAAATCCACTTAGTGTATATGCACTGACAAAAAATGAAACGATTTATAGTAGTTTAGATGAAAATGGGAAGCTTGTTTTATCTACTGTAACAAATCAAATCCAAAATGATGGTATAAATGAAATAGAAGATGAAACAGAATTAAAAAATATTTTAAATATAAATGGAAAGGAAACTTTTACATTAGAAAAAAACAGATTAAAATGGAAAGCAAATGGAAGGGATATTTTTTATAAGGGAGATATTACAAAAGAACAACCAATAGATGTAGAAATACAATATTATTTAGATGATAAAAAAATGTCAGCCAAAGAAATGATTGGAAAAAAAGGAAAAGTAAAACTAGTAATACAGTATCAAAATAAATTAAGTGAACAAGTAAATATCAATGGGAAAGTAGAAACGATTTATACTCCTTTTGTAGTTACAACAGGAATGGTTTTAAATAATGATCATAATAAAAATATTATCATAGAAAATGGAAAAGCAATAAATAGTGGCTCTAGGACTATGGTTATAGGAGTTTCAGCTCCAGGTTTATATCAATCTTTGGGAGTGAAAGAATTAGAAAACTTGGATAAAGTAACAATTACTTATGATACAACAGCATTTTCTCTTGGAAATGTTTATATGGTAGCAACCCCAAAATTGTTAGAAGAAAAAGACTTAGAAATTTTTGATAAATTAAATTCATTGTCTTCAAACCTAGATACTTTAAAATCAAGCATGGATGGGTTAGAAGAAGGAGCTAAAAAGTTAGAAGAAGGAAGTGCATCACTTTCTTTAGGAGCAAATGAAATCCATGCAAATTTAAAAACCGTAACAGATTCTATTACCAAATTAAAAAATGGATCAACAACATTAAAAGATGGTCTAGAAAACATTGTTACAACATTAGATCAAACGATTATATTAATAGAACAAGAACTACAAGTTTCTAATTTATCAGAAGCCAAAGGACAACTAGAAAGATTAAAACTAGGAAATGAAACTATTATTACAAACACATTAGCAAAATTAGGAATGGATTATAATACTTTAATGTCATACTCTGGAGCAGATATTAGTGTATTAGAAGCAAAAGAGTTAGTATATGTACTTTCTATGAATAAAAAAGTTGTTGAACAGAGTATCTCTACATTAGATTTATTGCCATTATTAAAAGGCGGATTAGAACAATTAAAGGCAGGGAGTATTGAAATAGAATATAATTTAGGACTTTTAGAAAAAGGAACCAAACAGCTTGAAATTGGTGCAGAAACATTAGCTAGTGGTGCAACTGAATTGAAAGATGGAATTGTAACATTAAGTAATGGTACAAAAGCAATGAATAAAGAAGGAATTACTCCATTGCATCGATATTCTAATTTAATAAGAAATTATAGTACAAAATTAGAAGCAATGAAAAACCTAAGTAAAGAATATCATGGATATGCAAGTAACAATGCCGATACAACAACTTTTATCTATATGATAAAGGGAATTCGATAAAAAGTGGAAGCATCTAAAAAAAGATGTTTTCACTTTTTTTGACTTTTTAATTCCTTTGTTTTATACTAAATAAGAAGGATATGAGAATATGAAAAAAATAAAAGAACAAATAGATTTATGGCAGTATGAAAAAGAATTATATGAACAAGGATATGAATATATAGGAGGAACGGATGAAGCAGGAAGAGGACCATTAATAGGTCCAGTAGTTGCAGCTTGTTGTGTGCTCCCAAAAGACTTTATTTTAGAAGGATTAACTGATTCTAAAAAATTAACAGAAAAGAAAAGAGAACAATTTTTTCCTTATATTAAAGAACATGCAATTGCTTATGGAATTGGAATAGTATCTCCAGAACGCATTGATGAAATTAATATCTATCAAGCAAGTAGAGAAGCTATGTTACTAGCAATTAAAGAAGTAAGAGAAAAAATAAACTTAGAGTATGTGCTTAGTGATGCAATGCCACTAAGTTTAGATATTCCTTCACTTCCTATAATTAAAGGAGATGCAAAAAGTATTAGTATTGCTGCCTCCTCTGTAATAGCAAAAGTAACTAGAGATCATATATTAGAAGAACTTGATGTAAAATATCCAGAATATGGGTTTAAAAATCACAAAGGATATCCAACCAAATCCCATTTGGAAGCAATTGAAAAATATGGATTAATTGAAGGATACCGTAAAACATATGGACCTATTAAGAAAATATTGGAGGTACAAAAATGAAAATTTTATTGTTTAGCCATCGCTCTGATGTAGATGGAATTACACCAGTTATTTTATCAAAACTAGCATTCGATTCTGTTGATTATATTTTAGAAGAACCTTCTACCATCAATGAAAAATTTAAAGCTATTTATGAGGAGGGAACTTTAAATAATTATGATTTTATTTATGTAACAGATTTATGTATCAATCATGAATTAGCAGGTCAAATTGAGCAAGATGAAAAACTAAAACAGAAAATCTTAATCTTTGATCATCATCATACCAATAATGAAATGAATCAATATTCATTTATTACTGTTATAGAGGAACAATTGGGACATAAAGAATGTGGAAGTAGCTTATATTATCAATATTTATTAGAAGTCCATCCAAATGAAATGTTAAAAAAGCCAGTTGTGGGTGAAATGGTAGAATTAGTGAGGCTTATTGATACATGGGAATGGAAAAAAGAAAACGTGATAGAAGCAACATGGATTGCTAACTTATTAGGTATTTATGGAGTTTCTTATTACATTGACTTTTATTATCAATTTTGTTTAAAAGAAATACATTTCTTTTTTGATGAAAACCAAAAGTATTTGTTAGAAGTAGAAAGAATTAGAATTGATAATTATATTGAGAAAAAAGAGCAAGAAATAATTCCAGTTATTTTAAATAATTATCATATTGGTATTATTTTTGCAGAACTTTATCGTAGTGAATTAGGAAATAGAATCGCCGAAAAATATCAAGATCAATATGATTTTATAGCTGTAGTAAATATTTCTAGAAGTGTAAGTTATAGAAGTGTAAAAGAAATTGATGTATCAGAGTTTGCAAAACTTTATGGAGGGGCAGGACACAAACAAGCAGCAGGAAGTAGTTTGCCAGAAAATTTATTAAATAATATCATCAAACTCATTTTTATAGATGGAAAAAAAATGTAGATTAAAAATTTACATTTTTTTATTTGTAGACTTTGTAATGCCAGAAAATTTCTCTTTTTTTTAAATTATGATATACTATTTCTATAATAGGAGTGAGCTTTATGATAAAAGAATATTACCAGTTTATCAAAGAATATTTACGATTAGCAAATCCAAGAAAAGATTATTTATTGATTACTTTTCTTACTGCTCTTTTTTATAAAGCATTTGCTTTGTTAATTCCTTTTTTTGCTTCTTGGATTATTAAATATGCAACAGTAGGAGATTTTAATACCACTTATTTAAGTTTGGCTTTTCTAGGAATTTCTTATGTATTGTATCATTTATTTTTGTATTTTAATTACCGAATCTATGGGAAAAATATGCAATATTGTTATACCAACTTACATACAAAAATATTAAATAAATTAATGACAGTTGATGAAAATTTTAACAAAAAAATTTCAAAAGGAAAATTATTGAATTCTATTAATAGTGACGTTTTGGATATTGGAGATATGTTAGACACTTTATCTGAGTTACTTATGACACTAATTCAAGTATTGGCTGTATTTGTGATTATTTCTTGCTTTAATATTTATCTCTCAGTTATATTTGCCATTTATGCTTATATTTATATTGCTAGTAGAAATTACTATGATAAAAAAGTAAATGAATATTATGAAAAACAAAAAAAGAACAATGATCAATATAGTAGTTTATTTTCACAAATCCTAAATGGACTACAGGAAATTAAAACATTTCACATGCTTCCAAAATTACATCAAAAATTAAATAAGATAAAAAAAGAATATTCTAAAAATTATATGACAAAAAGAAAATACTATGTAAGAAGAGAAAATGATGTTCGTTTTATTACACACACATTTAGCATTTTATTATATATTGTACTTGTATTACTTATGATAAGAAATATTATTAGAGTAGATATCTTAGTATTAGTTATTGGCTATTTTGAATCCATGATTGCTTATTTAGATGATGTAATTGAAAGCTCCTCAACAATACGAGAAGTGAATGTGGCTGTAAAAAGAGTGGATACAATTTTACATTATCGTTCTAAAGAAATGTTATCCTTTGGAGATTATGAAAAAGAAAATATAAAAGGCGTTTTAGAATTTGAAAATGTTTCATTTTCTTATGGAAATAAAGAAGTTATCAAAGACATGAATCTCAAAATTATTCCAAAACAAATTACAGCAATTGTAGGGGAGAGTGGAACTGGAAAAACTTCAATATTTAACTTAATTTTAAGACTTTATCAAGTAGATAAAGGAACAATTTTGCTAGATGGAAACGATATTTATGAATATAAGAAATCCAGTTATTCTTCTATGATATCTGTAGTGAATCAAAAACCATTTATTTTTAATATGAGTATCAGAAAAAACTTAGACTTTGTAGATAAAGACATTGGGCATCAGATTGATGCTTGTAAAAGAGTGGGAATCCATGATTTTATTTCTACTTTACCAGATGGATATAATACGATTTTAAGAGAAGATGCTACAAATATCAGTGGAGGGCAAAAACAATTGATTTCACTAGCACGTACTTTGCTTACAAAATCAAAAGTTCTTTTGTTTGATGAAATTACATCTTCTTTAGATCCAGAAACAGCAGATCATATTACTCATTTATTAAAAGATTTAAAAAAAGATCATACCATTATTATGATCACTCATAAGCCAGAATTGATGAAACGGGCAGACAGAATTGTAGTAATCAAAGAAGGAAAGATTGTAGGAGATGGAACACACAAAGAATTAATGAAAAACAATACTCATTATGCATGGTTACAAACAAAAAAATCTGCAAGTAAAATGGGGGTGTTTGATAATGATTAAAAACTATATTGGAATCAGTAGAAATTTTTTTAAACTAAAAGCCAATAATAAAAAGCTTTTAACTCTATTAGTTATTTCTTATATAATGGATTGTTTGATTGCATTAACATTACCTTTTTTTACAGCTGGTATTGTAGAATATGCAACAAAAAGAGACTTTGGTCAAACATTCTTCTATATTGGAGCTTTGGCAATTTCTTATGTTCTATATAATATATTTTATCATTGGAGTTATATGACTTATGCTCATAATGCAAATTATACTTATAATAAAATGCAGGAAATGGTGGCAGAAAAAGTAGTAAATTATGACGAAGGGTTTTCTAAAAAATTGTCAAAGGCTTATCTTATTAACACAACTTCTAATGATATATGGAACGCTTGTGGAATGCATGATAATATTTTTGATATACTAGCAAATGTAATATATTTGGTTTTCTCAGTTACAATTTTATGTACTGTCAATATTTATATTGGTTTATTTTCTCTTTTTATTACTCTCATCTATTTGTATTGGAATAATCGATTAACAAAAAAAAGAGATATTCATTTAGCTGGTCAAAGAAGATGGCAGGATAAAATTGTAGGACTATGTGGAGAAGTAATAGATGGCAATAAAGAAATCAAAACATTTGATATGAAAGATGGCTTAAACAATCACTTAAATGTCATGAAAAGAGGGTGGAGTAAAGAATATTTTTTAAAGAGAAAATATTATGATAAAAAAAGCGCTTTGCTCCCAGGTATTTTACAAATTGGAAAAATTATTTTATATATTGCCTTAATTTTTATGTTAGCGCATCAAAAAATCACCATTGGAATCCTTGTTTTGATTATTGGCTATTACGATGAAATTTATGATAGTGATATGAACATTAACTCTTTATATAATAATTTGTGTTCTAATTCTGTTCAAGTTGATCGATTAAACAAAATTTTAAATTATCGCTCTAAAAATATGATTGAAGAAGGATTATTAGAAAATGATGATATTTTTGGGATTGTGGATTTTGAACATGTGGATTTTATTTATGACAAGACCCCAATTTTAAAAGATATCAATCTTCATTTTGAGCCAAAGACTTTATATGCCATTGTAGGGCACAGTGGTTCTGGGAAATCGACTATTTTTAGATTATTACTACGTCTTTATAAGCCTACTAAAGGAGGTATTTATATTGATGGAACTGATATATTTTCTTATAGTAAAGAAGTATATGCTTCTAATGTAGGTGTTGCCACACAAAAACCATTCATTTTTAATATGACAATCAAAGAAAATTTAGATTTGGTTGACTCCAATGTAGAACATCAAATAGAAGCTTGTAAAAGAGTTGGAATTCATGACTTTATTATGTCTTTACCAAAAGGATATCAAACAATATTAAAAGAAGATGCTACAAATGTTAGTGGGGGGCAAAAGCAGCTAATTGCGCTAGCACGTACTTTACTTTCTAATGCAGAGATTTTGCTTTTTGATGAAGTGACTTCTTCTTTAGATCCTAATACAACCAAACAAGTAATTCATGTTTTAAAAGATTTAAAAAAAGATCACACCATTATTATGATTACTCATAAACCAAGCTTGATGAAAATAGCAGATTCAATTATCGTAATTGATCAAGGAAAGATTGTAGGAACAGGAAAACATAAAAAGCTGTTAGAGAAAAATAAATATTATCAGAGATTGCAAAGATAGGTGAAAAATTTGAAAAAAGTAATAATAGGAATTGTAGCCAAGCATAAAAAAGAAGATGTTATAAGAACAGAATCACTTATTCGTGATGAAATAAAACAAGCTATTTTTGATAATGGTGGAATTGCAGTTGGAATATTATCTCCAAATGAGGAAATTCTATATAGTGGAGACAATTGGAACTGTTTAGAAAATAAAATCAGAAAAGAAGAAATTAAAGCACAATTAAACATTTGTGATGGGATTATCTTACAAGGAGGAACAACGAATGAGGTATATGAAAATTGGATAGCACATTATTGCTATCAAAATGATATTCCAGTTTTAGGTATTTGCGCTGGTCAAAATTGTTTGGTACGAGGACTAGGTGGAACAACTTTTAAAATTCCAAATCCTGAGAAACATATGAAAATGACACAAAAATATGTGCATACTGTGAAAATAGAGAAAGGATCTAATATTTATGCAATTTTGAAGAGAAAAGAAATTATGGTGAATTCTAGACATAAGAGAACTATAGATGCTTGTCCTAATTTAGAAAAAGTTGGATTTTGTGATGATGGGTATGCAGATGTTGTAGAAGCAAAAGGAAAAAAGTTTTATATTGGAGTTCGATTTCATCCAGAGAGTTTATACAAAGAGGATGAGATTATGAATCAGATTTTTAAGAGCTTTATAGAAAGGTGCAGTTCATATGAAAATTAAAAATGTTATTGTTGGACCATTAGAGACCAACTGTTATTTATTAATAAATAGTGGAAAGTGTTTCATTATTGATCCAGGGGAAGAAGCAGCTTTAATCGAAAAAGCAATCGGAGATTATAAAGTGGTTGGAATTATCATTACTCATTATCACTTTGATCATATAGGTGCATTAGAAGCACTAAAAAATAAATATCAAGTAGAAGTTTATGATTTTCATAATTTAAAAGAAGGAATGAATCAAATTGAAAACTTTAAGTTTGAAGTTCTTTTTACACCAGGTCATAAGGAAGACTCTATCAGTTTATTGTTTGAAAAAAATATGTTTGTAGGAGATTTTATTTTTAAAAACTCAATTGGTAGAACAGATTTGGAGGGTGGAAATTTTGAGCAAATGAAGGAAAGTATTCAAAAATTAAAATCTTATCCAAATGATATCATTCTTTATCCTGGGCATGGAGAGCTAACAACCTTAGAAGAAGAAAAAAAATACAATATGTTTTTTTAGAAAAATGAAAGCCTAAAAGGTATGTCAAAAAAGAAAAATACACATCTATTTTACGAATGGCAAAACATTTAGATTAAATTTTTATTTTGCATGAATGTGTATTATGTTATAATGATAAAGATATGGAGATGAATTTATGGGATATATTATGACTTTTTTAGAAACTTACATGATACCAGTGATCATAGTAAGTTCTATCTTTTTAATCATTATGTTATTATCTTGTTTTAAAATATTTGAAAAAGCTAAGATTGATGGTTATAAAGTATTAATTCCATTTTATAATTTATATTTATTTGTTAAAATAGCAGATCTTCCTGTTTTTGTAGTGCCACTACTATTTATACCATTTTTAAATGTTTTAGTATTTTGGTTTATCTCTTACCGAATTGGAGAACGATTCCACAAAAATGTAATTTTTAATCTTGGACTTTGTATTTTACCATTTTTATTTTATCCAATTTTGGCGTTTACAAAAAGTTTGTATAAACCAGCTGAAGAAATAGGTCATATTAGAGCCCAAGAACAAAATTCTACTTTGTATAATCAATTTCCAGATGTGGAAGAAGTTGTAAGTGAAGAACCAGAAATAGATCCTGTTCCATTAGAAGACTCTTATATAGAACCAGAAATACCAATTGAAATTCCATCTAATGAGGAATCCACAATGAATCCACTTGGTATTGTAGAAGAAATGGAACAAGATAATTTGATTTTAGACGTAGATAAAGAAAGTGCTTGGGAAGATAGGGAACAATTATCAGAAGTAGAGCTTACTAAAAAAGTTGTTACCATTGATCCGATGAAAGATGATCCATTATTTAATCCAGATGCAATGCCTGTAAAAGCAGCAAGTTTAGATCAATATAAAGTTTGCAAACATTGTCGTGCTAGATTAGATATGGATGCTAAAGTATGTTTTTTATGTGGGCATAGAATTGAGGAAGAGGAAGAATAACCTCTTTTTTTTGTAGAAATTTGGTTTAAAAATAATAAAAATGTTGACTTTTGAAGACTCCTTATTCTATAATGTAGTTAAGATAAAGTCAGGGGGGAAAAGTACATCTGTCTTTATCAGCATTAGGATGGAGGGAGAAGTATGAAAGAAAAGAAAAAAATGATGATTGCAATTGTGTTAATTGTATTGCTTGGAATTTTGATTTTCGCAATTGTAGTAAGCAGTAAAGGAAATTCTATTAAAGTTACCTTTGATAGTCATGGCGGAACAGAAGTGGAAAGCTTAAAAATCAAAAAAGGTGAAGTAATAGAAGAACCAGAAGAACCATTAAAGGAAGGCTATGAGTTTATTGGTTGGTACTATGATGGAAAAAAATTTGATTTTTCAAAAGAGCTTGATAAGAATATTAAGTTAGAAGCTAAATGGCTAAAAGTAGGAACTATTAAAAATACAATAACTTTTGATAGTGCCGGAGGAAGTTCTGTAGAAGCTCAAAAAGTATCGAAAGGTGAAAAAGTAAAAAAACCTGCAAATCCAACTCGTAGTGGATATACTTTTGTAGAATGGACACTAGATGGAAAAAGTTATGACTTTAATAGCAAAGTAGAAAAAAGTATTAAATTAGTGGCAGTTTGGAAGCAAAATGTAGTAGTAAATGTACCAGTAAAAAATACAAATAATACTACTAATAAAAAGCCAATCATAGAAAAACCAGTAGTAGTAACAAGGGTATACAAAGTGACTTTTATGGATGGTAATTCTGTTGTTTCTGTAGTAGAAGTAGAAGAAGGAAAAAGAGTAGAGGAACCAAGTATCTTATCAAAAGAAAACTTTGAATTTAAAGGTTGGAGTTATGCTGGAAATGTATATGATTTTACATCACCTGTTAATAGCAACATGACAATTGAAGCAATTTGGTCTCCTGTTTTAAAAGGAACAGAGAAAGTAGATTCTTCAAAATTGACTGATTTAGATGCTGTTCATAATCAAAATTCAATTGATGTTGTAAAAGAGAATAACTTAATTACAATAACAAAGAAAGCACCATTACATAGTTATTTAAATGATACAGAAACAGAAGAATGGATATTATTAATTTTGGATTTTGCAATTGATCCAACAACATTAGCTAGTGATGATTATGAAATCAAAGATACTGATATCAATGATGCTGCAAGTATGGGAGCAACAACAGATACTGCCTTTGTTGTAAGAGTGAAAGCAGAAACAAAAGAGTATACGTTTAAAAAATCTGATACAAATGAAGTAGTAGGAACTGTTTCTATTGTAATGGATTTTGAAAAAGTAGAATTAAATTCAGTAGACAAATTAGCTTCTGTAGAAAATACTGATTTGGATTATAATAACCAATCAATTACCGTAAGCAAAAATGGAAATATGATAACTGTAAAAGAAACACGTTTCTTGAAAGGACCAGGAAATACAACAGAAGGAGAATACGGAATTGTATTAAATTTAGGCATTAAACCAAATTATATTACAGCAAGCGTAGGAACAATGGATATTACTGAAACTACAAAAAATAAATATCAATTAAAAGAAAACGAATTCGTATTATGGTTAAAAAATGATGAATTAGAAAAAGTGATAACATTTACAAATGGAATTGATAGTACTAATACATTAGATATTACAGTGAAGTTTGAAAAAGCGACAGGTGTCTCATATCCATCTAATGGGCAAACAATTGTTGTTTTATCACAATATGATAATGTAGTAAAATATTATGAAGATCGTAATGCTTTTGAAATTGAAGAAGGAACAGAATCATTTAAATTTACTGTAGATGGTGTAGAAGTGATTGCAGAAAAGATCGACAATGAATGGAGATTTAATTAAATCAAAGTGAAAAGCTTTGATTTTTTTTATTTTCCACAATTTCCCATAATTCTATCAAAGTTTATCCACAATTTTTGTGTATACTGAGTACAGTGGAGGTGATAAGAAAGAAAATTTAAAAATATTCAAATGCAAAAATGTAAATACAAAAATATAACAAATACACTCCTAAAATAAAAAGGAAGGAGGAGATAGAAAAAAGAATTTATTAGTGTTATACTATTAAACGAGGTGTAAATATGTATCGGATTTGTTTAGTAGAAGATGAAGTTAATTTAAATAGTTTGATTAAATCTTACTTAGAAAGAGAATCTTATGAAGTTATAAATTTTTATAATGGAGAAGACGCCCTTGATTATGTAGGAAAAGAAAATGTTCATTTATGGATTTTGGATATTATGCTAGGGGATAACATTAGTGGTTACGATTTAATAAAAAAAATAAGAGAAAATAATATAGATGTTCCTGTAATATTTACTTCTGCAAGAGATCAAGATTTGGATAAGATTATTGGTTTAGAACTAGGAAGTGATGATTATATTACAAAGCCATATTCTCCAAAAGAATTGGTTTTACGTGTAAATAATTTTATCAAACGAGTCTATTCAAAAAATTGTGAAAAATTTTCTTATGAAGGATATGAGATCGATTTAAATAAACGATTGGTATTTAAACAGGAAAAGGAAATTGTATTAACTACTTTAGAATTTGATTTGTTAATTATGTTTTTAGAAAATAAGAATAAATCCTTTAGCAGAGATGACATTTTAAAAAATGTGTGGGGAGAAGATTACTTTGGTAGTGACCGAGTAGTAGATGATCTTGTTAGGCGATTACGTAAGAAAATGCCTAATATACACATTAATACTTTATACGGATTTGGATATCGTTTAACATGAGACCAGTAAAATATAGTTTATTTAGACAGTTACTATCAATGGGAATTTTAATTGTAGGTATCATATTCTTTAGTTTAGGAATATTACTTCCAAAGGTATTACTTCCAGTTTATGAAAGAAATATTTATACTTATTTAAAACAACCTCTTGAATTAATTAGGCCAGATTTAGAAGATGACATTATCAATACTGATGTTGCTTATCTTTATATTACTGCCGAAAACAAAGTAGTAACATCTGAAAATTTAGAAGATGTCATAAAAGCAACTCCTAAACAAATCTTAAAGAATATAACAGAAAATTACGGAAAGTTTAACTACTTAGGAAAAACTTATTATTACAATACCTCTAATAATAATTATGTGACCAAAGTAGCACTTACAAATAACAATTATATTAATGAAATCCGAGAGGATATTCTTTATACAATATTTCCTATTTTACTAATTACTTTATTATTAATTACTGCTCTTATAATCCTTTGGAGTAGACGATTGGTAGTAAAGATAGAACACTTAAAAGAAAAAGTAGATAACTTAGATAATGATAATTATATAGATCATTATGAATATAATACTGAAGACGAGTTACAAGCATTATCAAAAGCAATTGATACAATGCGAATAACTTTGAAAGAGCAAGATGAATATAAAAATCAGATGTATCAAAATATCTCCCATGATTTTAAAACTCCTCTCACTGTAATAAAATCATATATTGAAGCCATTGAAGATGGTGTAGAAGATAGAGAGAAAGGAAGTCAGATAATAAAAGAACAAGTCGAAAAGTTAGAAATTAAAGTACACTCCTTACTATATTTAAATAAATTAAACTATATGAAAGACTTAAAATATTATCATGACCAAACAATTGATATTTCTAATATTTTAAAAAAATCTATTGAAAAATTTAAAGTGCAAAGACCAGATGTTAGTTTCGAAATATATATTGGGGACAAAACGACCATATTTAGAGGAACAGAGGACATGTGGGAAGCAATTATTGACAACATGTTAAATAATTTTATTAGATATGCAGAAAAACAAGTGAAAGTAACGATTAAGAATCATCGTATTTCGTTCTATAATGATGGGCCAAATATTGATCCTAATATACTGAATGATATTTTTACTCCTTACAAAAAAGGTATAAAAGGGCAATTTGGCTTGGGTTTATCCATTATCAAAAAAACACTTGCTTTATTTCAATATGAAATTGTTGTCAAAAATGAAAAGAAAGGTGTTAGTTTTATGATTAAATAGAAGACATTTGGGTATTACGATATCCAATGTCTTTTTTTGTCTAATTTTGAAAAATTATTATCCCTAAAATTAGACAAAAGCAGTTTTCTTTTTTCCTATTTTATGATAAAATGTTTTATATAATGCAAAAGTAACAAAAATAAGGAGGATGACAGGATGGCATTCAGTTTAAAAAAATGGTTTAATGATGAAGAACCAGATATTTTTGGGAATTCAGAGAATAGCGATCAATATTATGAAGTAACAACAGAAGCAGCTTTAGCAGAGAATAATGGTGGAGCGAAAATGATTTTGTTAGAACCACGAGCTTATTCTGAATCTCAGCAAATCGCTGATCATTTAAAATCAAGGAATACTGTAGTTGTGAATTTAAAAAGAGTAACTTCTGATCAAGCCAAAAGGATTGTTGATTTCTTAAGTGGAACAATTTATGCAATCGGTGGAGACATCCAAAAAATTGGTGGAGGGATCTTTTTATGTACACCAAATAATATCAATATTCAAGGAAAAATTACTGATGATACAGAGGGAAAAGATATTCACGATAATCACGATATCAATTTAGAGTGGTAGAAAATATTGAAAACAGAAAAAAAGTGTGCTACAATATCACGTAGTGCCAAGGGGTGAAGTTATGGAAAAATTTAATCGAACACTTCGCGGCTATGATCCAATAGAGGTAAATGCCTTTTTGGATCAAGTAATTAACCAAGTAGAAAAAATGGTTGCAGAACTTAAATTAAAAGACCAGAGAATAGCAGCTTTACAAAGCTTGGAACAAGAAAATGCTTCTTTAAAAGCGAGACTAGGACAATATGAAAATATGGAAGGCACTTTAAATAGAGCGATCATGATGGCACAAAAGACCTCTGATCAAATGAAAGTAGCAGCCCATAGAGAAAGTGATGTTATTCTAGAAGACGCCAAAAGAAACGCTAGTCGCATTATAAATGAAGCATTACTAAGAGCAGAAAAAACGGAACAAGAAGCAAGTCAATTAAGACGTAATATGACTGTTTTCAAGAGAAGATTACGTGATGTAGTAGAAACACAATTAGAGATGGTAAATGATATAGATAAAATAGAATTTTAAAAACATTTGATAGAGACGATATATAAGAAATAGTCAAGAAAGTTCGTGGTTGATGAAAACGGAACTAGGAATTATATATAAATCACTCTAGATGTTTTCTATGAAGATAGAAACGGTAACGCGTTATAGTTTCGAGTATTAATTAAGGTGGTACCACGGGTAAAAAGCTCGTCCTTAGAAGTAGGATGAGTTTTTTTTATAGAAAGAAGGAAAAGTATGTTATTACAAATATTGATTTTGATTGTAGGATTTTTGCTATTAATTAAAGGAGCTGATGTTTTTGTAGATGGAGCTTCATCTACTGCTAGAAATTTAAATATTTCAAGATTAGTAATAGGGCTTACCATTGTAGCCTTTGGGACAAGTGCACCAGAATTAGCGGTATCTTTTAAGGCTTTAATGTCTAATAGTGGAGATATGGTGTTGGGAAATGTGATTGGAAGTAATATTATCAACATATTATTAATATTAGGAGTATCTAGTTTATTTTGTACACTCAGAGTAAAAAGTAATACAATTAGAAAAGAATTACCAATTACAATTATGTTATCATTATTGTTAGTGACTTTATTTGTAGATAGTTTATTTGATCAAAGTCAAGTCAATATGATTAGTCATTCTGATGGATTTGTTATTTTATTGTTTTTTATGGTTTTTATTTATTATTTATTTTCGATTATTAGAAAGAAAAAGGAAGTAGATGATCCAAATACATTAGAAGATAATCCAAAATATCCAATGTATAAATCTATCATTTTCACTTTTTTAGGATTGATTGGGGTAATGGCTGGAAGTCATTTTGTAGTAGAAAGTGCTTCTAGTATCGCAGAGTTTTTAGGAGTGAGCGAAAGAATGATAGCGCTTACTGTAATCGCACTTGGAACATCACTTCCTGAGCTAGTTACATCAGTAGTGGCGGCTAGAAAAGGAGAACAAGATTTATTAATTGGGAATATTATCGGAAGTAACATCTTTAATATTGGGATTGTTTTGGGATTACCAGTTGCCATATTTGGTGGGATTTCAGGAGCTGGATTCTCTTATGTCGATTTGGTTTTATTCCTTGTTTCAGCACTTATGCTTTTTGTAGCAGCAAGTAATGACAAAGTGATTAGCAAAAAAGAAGGAATTATTATGATATTTACCTTTATTACTTATTATGCATATGTAATATTTGGTTAGGAGGGTTTTTATGGAAAAATTTAAAGAATTAAAAAAAGGAAAAAACAGAGAATTAGAAAATGAGACTTCTCAATATTGGGAAGAGAAAGATATTTTAAATAAAAGTATTCAGAATAGAAAAGACGATTTTGTATTTTATGATGGGCCTGCAACAGCAAATGGAATGCCTGGAATCCATCATATGATGGCGAAGTTACTAAAAGATACTGTTTGTAAATATAAAACAATGAAAGGATATCGTGTACTTAGAAAAGTAGGCTGGGATACTCATGGTTTACCAGTAGAAGTTCAAGTTGAAAAAGAGCTTGGATTTGAAGGAAAAAATGATATTGAAAAATATGGAATTCAAAAGTTCAATGAAAAGTGTAGAGAAAGTGTGTGGAAAAATGAAAAAGCGTTTCGTGATTTCACAACTGAAATGGGACAATTTATTGATTTAAAAAATCCATACATTACTTATGAAAATAATTATATTGAAACAGAATGGTGGATTTTGAAGAAACTATTTGATGAAGGATATATTTATGATGGATTAAAGATTTTACCATATTGTCCAAGATGTGGAACAGGACTAGCGAGTCATGAAGTAGCACAAGGATATAAAGAAGTAAGTGTGAATACAGTAACTGTTCCTTTAAAATTAAAGAATAAAGAGAGTACGTATTTACTAGTTTGGACAACAACTCCATGGACATTAATTGCTAATATGGCTGCTTGTGTAAATCCAAACGAAGAATATGTAGAATGTTTATCAAAAGGATATCATTTTATTGTAGCAAAAAAATTAGCTGATAAAGTATTAGGAGATAACTATGAAGTAGTAGAAACCTACAAAGGAACTGATTTGGAACATTTAGAATATGAACAATTGCTACCATTTATTGAAACAAACAAAAAAGCGTTCTTTGTAACATGCGCTGATTATGTAACGATGGAAGATGGAACTGGAATTGTTCATATCGCCCCAGCCTTTGGTGCTGATGACTATGAAGTTGGATTAAAATATGATTTGCCTATGATAAATCCAGTTGATGAAAATGGTTGCTACACAGAGGGGCCATGGAAAGGGAGACTTGTTGTTGATTCAGAATTAGAAGTAGAAATCATCAAATATTTGGCAGGAGAAGATAAATTATTTAAAAAGCAAAAAATGGTACATAATTATCCACATTGTTGGAGATGTAAAACTCCTCTTGTATATTATTCAAAGCCAAGTTTATATATTAAAACGACAGCAATCAAAGATAAGATTGTAGAACAGAATAATACAGTAAATTGGTATCCAAGTTATGTCGGAGAAAAACGTTTTGGAAACTGGTTAGAAAACATGAATGATTGGGCCATTTCTAGAAATCGTTATTGGGGTACTCCAATTCCATTATGGAAATGTTCTTGTGGACACCAAGAAATGATTGGTTCAAGAGCAGAATTAGTAGAGAAAGCAATAGAAAAAATTGATGAAACAATTGAATTACATAGACCTTATGTAGATGACATTCATATTACATGTAAAGAATGTGGAAAAGAAATGACAAGAATCAAAGATGTTATTGATTGTTGGTTTGATTCTGGTTCTATGCCATTTGCACAATACCATTACCCATTTGAAAATAAAGAATTGTTTGAAAGTCAGTTTCCAGCAGATTTTATTTCAGAAGGGATTGACCAAACACGTGGATGGTTTTATTCTTTGCTTGTAATCTCAACATTTGTAACAGGAAAAACACCATACAAAAATGTTTTAGTAAATGATTTGTTGTTAGATAAATTTGGTCATAAAATGCATAAAAGTAGAGGAAATGCAATTAATCCATTTGAGTTAATGGAGAAATTTGGAGCAGACCCAATTCGTTTTTACATGTTATATGCTTCTCCAGTATGGACACCTCTAAAATTTGATGAGGATGGAGTAAAAGAAGTACAATCTAAATTTTTTAATACTTTAAAGAATACTTATACGTTCTTTCAAATGTATGCCAATACAGATGAAGTAGACCCAAGAAGTTATCATGTAGATTATAAAGATTTAGAAGAAATTGATAAATGGTTGTTATCAAAATATCATAAACTTATAAAATTCGTAACAGAATCTATGGATGAATATGACCTCAATAAAGCAGTGCGTGCTATTAACAATTTTGTAAATGAAGATTTATCAAATTGGTACATTAGAAGAAATCGTAGAAGATTTTGGGAAAGCGAACTTACAATCAGTAAAAAAGCGGTTTATGGTACAACCTATGAAGTATTGCTTGGCATTTGTAAATTAGCTGCACCATTTATACCATTTGTAACAGAAGAAATCTATAGAGCTCTAACAGATAAAGAATCTATTCATTTAGAAGATTATCCAGTTTGTGATGAAGCTATGATAGATGAGAAAATTGAAAAGCGAATGGATTTGGTACGTGACTTAATTTCTCTAGGACGTTATGTCAGAGAAGAGGCGAAAATTAAAGTACGTCAACCAATTAGTGAAGCATTAATAGATGGAAAGAACAAGGATTTGATTAATGATTTAACACTTTTAATAAAAGAAGAATTAAATGTGAAAGAAGTAGTTTTTACAAATGAATTAAGCCATTATATGAATTATATTGTAAAACCAAATTTTAAAACTGTTGGAAAAATATTAGGACCAAAAGTAGGAGAGTTTGGAAATGTTTTATCTTCCTTATCTGTTGAAGAAATAAATAAACTTCAGAACAATGAAACAATTACTGTAACTCTTTCAGGAGAAACATTTGAAGTAACGAGTGAAATGATAGATATTCGAATCGAATCAAAAGAAGGGTTCAATGTAGGAATGTTAAATAATAATTTTATCATTTTAAATACTGAATTGAATGAAGCTTTAATTGAAGAAGGCATTGCTAGAGAACTTGTTTCTAAAATTCAACAACTTAGAAAATCAAACGATTTTGAGATAACAGACCGTATTGAAATTTCTTATAAAGCTGATGTAGAAGTAGAAAAAGCGATTGCAAATAACTTAGAATATATGAAAGAGGAAACTTTAGCGCTTACCATTACAAGTAAAGAAAATTTAAAAGATAAATTTGATATTAATGGACATGAAGTGTATTTAGAAGTAATCAAAAAATAGTTAGACATAAGTCTAACTACTTGCAAGAGTGGTGGAATTGGTAGACACGCAGGCTTGAGGGGCTTGTAGAAATATTCTGTGAGGGTTCAAGTCCCTTCTCTTGCACCATTAGATAATATCGTCGCACCGAACGATGTTAATATAAATCAATCTGAGTGATTGATTTTTTCTTTTTCAGTTATAAAGCATAAGCAAGCAACGTGGTATAACTCTCACTAAATTTAATCATTATTTTTCAATTTCAGAATGACTTACACAAGTAATTTTGGTATACTATTTATAGTTAAAACTTAATGAAATGAGGTGTCATTGTGACTATTGAGAATATACAAAATGTATTGTTAAAATGCTACTCAAAAGATTTATGTTATTCTAAAGTTCAAGATGATTGGAGCGAATTTAATAAATGCTTTGGTATGTGTGCAATAACATCTCTAATTATTAATGATTATTTTGGTGGGGATATTTGTAAAATTCATGTGGATGAAATTAGTCATTATTTTAATTTAATTGATGGTAAAGTTATAGATTTAGCATCAAGTCAGTTTAATCATGAAATAGATTATAAAGATTATCAAATTATAGATAGACAAAAAATATTAAATGATGATATGAAACATAGATATGAGACATTAAAAATGAGATTAATTAAGAAATTATTAAAGAAAGTAGATGAAAAAGTATATTCGTGTAAGTCTTGTGACAAATTAGTTGATAAGTTTCCAAATGATGCAACAGTATTTTTGGGAAAAGATCAGACAATCGTCTTAGTTGGGGAGGCTCCTGCCAATAATGGTTGGAGAAAAAGTCATAAACTCTGGTGCGATATAAATGGAAAAGTATTACCTAGTGGAGTCGTATTACAAAAACTTTTTTGTATCATCGATAGAGATATTTTTGAAACTACTTTTTTAGAATCAGTTAAATGTTATCCTTTGATGCGAAAAAATTTAAAAACTTGTTCTAGTAATTGTAAGAACATAATGTTAGAACAATTAAAGATATTAAATCCAAAACTAATTATTACTTTAGGAGAATTTCCAACTAGAAATTTGCTTAATTTTAAATTTAATAAGTTTGCAGATGTAGTTGGTAACATATATGAAATTAATGGCTATAAAATATTACCCATTTATCATCCAAGCCCAGTATCTCCAAAAAGTTATAAAGGTAATATACCTATATTTAAAAATTTAAAAGAAACATATATTTGAAAGGAGAATTATTGAACTGTGGAAAAAAGCAAAAATTTAATAATTAGAAGTAGCACAGAAGAATTTTTGACATTTAAAATTCAGGAAGGTGATAAAGGAATCCAAGTTAGATATGATAAGGACACTTTATGGATGACTCAAAAAGCGATGTCAGAACTTTTTGATACAGGTATTGATAACATAAATGTTCATTTAAAAAACATATTTGATTCTAACGAATTAGATAAAACTTCAACTATTGAAGAAAATTCAATAGTTCAAAAAGAAGGGAATAGAAACGTAACAAGAAAAGTGTTGTTTTATAATTTAGATGTTATTATTTCAGTTGGCTATAGAGTCAATTCTTTAAGAGCAACACAATTTAGAAGATGGGCAACTAATATTTTAAAAACATTTACTATACAAGGGTATGTTCTTGATAAAGAACGAATGAAGAATGGAACATTCCTAAATAAAGATTACTTTGAAAAATTACTAGAAGAAATAAGAGAAATAAGACTATCTGAAAGAAGATTTTATCAAAAAATAACTGATATATATACTACTAGTTTAGACTATGATAATAAATCACCACTAACAATAGCGTTTTTTAAGAAAGTGCAAAATAAAATGCATTATGCTGTTGCTCATCAAACGGCAGCAGAGATTATTTATAATCGCGCCAATTTCACCAAAGAAAATATGAATTTAACTTCTTGGAAGAATAGTCCTAATGGTAAAATTATGGAATCTGATGTTGTGATTGCAAAAAACTATTTAACAAAAAATGAATTAAAAGATTTAGAAAGAATAGTTAATGCATTCCTAGATTTCGCTGAGAGTCGTGCAGAAAGACATATACCAATGACTATGGAAGATTGGAGTAAAATATTAGATAAATATTTGCTGCTAGATGAACGAGACATTTTAACTAATGCAGGTAGGATATCTCATGAACTTGCTGAAGAAAAAGCGTTGTTAGAGTTTGAAAAATATCGAGTGATTCAGGATAAAAAGTTTGAATCAGATTTTGATAAATTCCTTATAGAAGCAAATCAAAATAACAATTAATTATTTTCGCATACGTGTATCGTTGTGACACCATATTGATAGAACATTAAAACTTTGAAAAAGGTTTAATTTAAGTATACAATTTAATTCTCAGTCGTTTGGACGAGTCCTAGAGATAGGTATGATTAGCTCATATCTATCTTTTTTACGAAGAATGAACAATTTATGAAAAATTATCTTAATTGCTAATCAATTGTCTTTGATTGAGATTTTATAGTTTAAGAGAATGAGCATCAAATTTTACAAAAGCAGTTTAATATTTGTTATAATATTCATATAAGCTTGAAATATTATTGATACACCTATAGATAAATTATTTTTTATTAATCTATTGTGCAAATATCTGAGAGTTAGAAGAGGTTTAATATGGAGCATATAAATGGAATAGTAATTACATTAATAATAACAATATTAGTATTGTTTTTAAAATTTATAAATGTACTTCAAGCAGAAAATGGTTTAGGAAATCCATTTATAATTATTTTAATGATAATATGTTTCAGTTTTATTACAATATTGATTCAAAAAAATATTGATAAAAATTATAAGGAGAACAAAATTAATTATCACAATTTGGATATTTTGAAATACTTATCTGCAATTCTAATAATGATATTACATTTACGTCCCTTTATTCACTTTTCTAACCAATTAGATTTGGTCTTTAATAATATTATTACAAGAATATGTGTTCCTATATTTTTTATAATAACTGGCTATTTTGTTGCAAAGAAAGAAAAAAATAATGAAAATTATATCAAAAATTATATAAAGAAAACAATACCTTTATATTTGTTTTGGAGCTTATTATATATACCAGTAATAATAGGTACAATCATTCAGTATTTGCCAATCATAAATGAATATTTAACGAAAATTAATATTACTTTACCTGTATTAATTATTTTATTACTACTATTATTGCCTGTTATATCATTAATTGCTTTATGTTATACAGGAGTTTATTATCATTTGTGGTATTTCCCTGCAATAATATGTTCATTATTAGTATTAAAAAAGTGGAAGAAAAAGATTAACATAAAATATTTATTAATCATTTCTTTTATATTATTATTATTTGGTGCTACAGAAACTTATTATGGAGTTTTATCATTATTAATAAAAGAATTGCTATCCTATTATTATAGTATTTTCTTCACTACTAGAAACTTCCTGTTTTTTGGACTTTTCTATGTAGTATTAGGTTACTTTATCGGAACAAAAGAAAAAGCATATTCAAAATATTGCTTTGCAAAGTTAATTATCTCATTTTTTTTATTAATTTTTGAAGCCATATTGTTACATGATACTAATAGACTTAATAGTAATATTTTACTATCATGTGTACCATTAACTTATTACTTATTTATTTCAGCTATTTATATTACAAATAATATAAAATTAAAATTCCAATTTGGCAATTTATCAAAATACTATTATTTTATACATCCAATGATAATTTTTATTACATCCTTATTATTAAAAGATATAAGCAATTACCCTTATCTAAATATTTTAATTGTATTATTGATGACACATATTATTTCAATC
Source organism: uncultured Mycoplasmatota bacterium (assembly GCA_947426265.1). GTDB lineage: Bacteria > Bacillota_I > Bacilli_A > RF39 > UBA660 > MGBC102946. The sequence goes on from CANEDJ010000012.1 coordinate 33,297, forward strand.
TTAATTATTAGATTAAAGAACAAAAACGAATTGTTTAGTAAATCACAAGTTAGTGACGAGTTGAAATAATATCAATTATTAATAAAATTGGCCTCATTGTAAAATATAAATGATAGAGAACAGTGATTAAAATAAGAAACTTATTTGGTAGTGGATAAAATAAATTCAGAAAATAGAGCAGATTTATATAAAAATTTGCTTTTTTTCTAAAGTTTTGGAACTTTTTTTTAAAAAAGAAGGATTATTATATTGTAGGTGATAAATATGGCTAGCGAGTTTAACCTATATAAATTTAATGAAATATATGATAAAACACATTTAGATTTACTGAAATATGTTATTATTAAGTGTCATGATATCAATGATACAAATGATATTATACAAGAAACATATTTAGAATTTTGGAACATTTTAAATAGAAAAGAAATATCAAACATTAATATCAAAAATTATATTATAGGTATTGCAAATAATAAAATCAAAAAGCATTATACATTATTGCAAAAACTAAAAACAATTTCTTTATTTGAAACAAATGATAAAGATATAGAATTAATTGATACATTAGAAGATGCAATGAATATAAATGAAATTATTATTCAGATAGATAATTGGAATACAATTTGGAAATACATTAAAAGTAAGAAGAATCAAGATATACCAAAAGTATTTTATCTATATTATAAACTGGAATTAAGTATTAAAGAGATTTCTAAAGAATTAAATACAAGCGAATCATATATAAAACATTTAATTTATAGAACACTCCATGAATTACAAGATAATTTTGGAAATGGGGGAAAGTATAATGACAAATAAGGAAAAATTAACAAGAGCAATCGAACAAGATATTAATTCTAAAGATTATTATAGTGAGATAATCAATCAAATAGAAAAAGGAGAAAGAAATATGCGAAAGAAAAATAACATGTGGAAATGGTCTTTTGTACCAATCTGTTTCGTAGCAATTATAAGTGGAATATTATTGAATGACAATAAGAAAGAATTAAAATATAATATAGATAAACCAAACATAGAAGAAAAAGACAATGTTAGTCTATATATCAATGATATAAGTAACATGACTCAGGGAGCATTAAGGATTGATGCAGATATAAAAAGCACGAATATTGAAAACATTCTATACTTTAAAGAGATAGCTAATATAAAAATACCAAGTGATTTTGATACTCAAGAAGTTTATGAAATATATGTTAAATCTGATAGAGAAAGTAATGAATATAATATATTACAAAGTTATGTATTGAATTATTCAAATAAAAAAAAGGATAGAGATATTAGAGTTTCATTCTCTAAAGAAAATAAACCTGTTAGAGATTATTATTTTCCAGAAGAAGGAAGCAAAATGTCTAAAATAAATAACATTGAGCTAAAAATTTTCAAATATAACGAATTATATTTTACAGAGTTTAGTTATCAAGGAATCAACTTTGATATTGAAACTACAAATATGACTGAACAAGAGCTAACTGATTTATTGTCATCAATTATCAAGTGAAATAGCAAATTAAGGAGCATATTATATTTATGATTTGCTCTTTTTTTGATATAATTAAAAAAAGCAAAATAATAATCTGAAGGTGAGATGAAGTATTATGGATTTAAAGAAAATCGAAAATTTTATTGATAAACAAAAAGTTAGTTTTATATGTTCTATTGATGATGAAAACTATC
>CANEDJ010000013.1:0-33404 GCA_947426265.1 uncultured Mycoplasmatota bacterium
TTTATTATATCAAAAAGCCGCACCTTTCTGGTGCGGTTCATATTTCAATTTAGGAGTGAACATAACGTTCACTTTCTTATTCTGTTCTAAGTGCAATGACTGGGTCTTTTTTACTAGCAATCTTAGATGGTATTAAACCGGCTACTACAGTTAAGCCCATACTAATTACAATCAAAACAATAGCTGCTACAACAGGAACCGCAGTTACAATACTAACATTTGTAAGTTGATAAATCATGTAGTTTATTGGCAATGTCAGTAAAACGGTAATGATAATTCCAAGCACTCCTGAAATAAGTCCAACAATTAAAGTTTCTGCATTAAAGACTCTAGAAATATCTTTTTTACTAGCTCCAATTGCTCTTAAAATTCCTATTTCTTTTGTTCTTTCTAAAACCGAAATATAAGTAATAATTCCAATCATAATAGATGAAACAATTAAAGAAATAGCAACGAATGCAATCAGAACATAGCTGATAATATCTATAATTTGGCTGACTGATTTTAACATAATTCCTACAATATCTGTATAGTTAATTATATTTTCTTCTTTTCCATTTTTCTTTTGAATATCATTATATTCTGCAATTGCATTTGAAATAGAATCTTTTGATTCAAAATCTTTTGGATAGATATAAATCCCCGTTGGGCTATCTAAGTTTACTGCTCCCAACTTAATTAAGTTTTTATCATAACTGGCATTTTTATTTTCTGCATAAGCTTCCATTATCTTTGCAATTTCCTCAGCACTTAAATTACTTAATGCATATTTTTGCTCTGGAGTTAAAGAATTAAAATCAAAGTTTGTATTTTCATTTTCCTTTGGAAATTCTAGTCCAGAGAAAATATTAATGTTTGGATTTTTCATTTGTTCTTTTACAACTTCTGACTCATTTGATTTTTGTATAACATATTCTTTTAATTCTTTTAAATAACCTACTCCACCTGTCATTCCTTGTGCCAGAGTCTCTTCATTTTGTCTAATAATTCCAACTACTTTTATTTCTTCTGCTGCCTCTATTTTCTGTTTCATATATTCTTCATCGTCACTTTTATTCATCCAAATTCCATTTTCATATTTGTAGTAATCAGAGTTTAATAAAAGCTTATAAGATAAGTTCAATAATTCGTCATACGTATAAGAGGTTGGCTTTATTTCTTCTAGTTTTTCACCTTTCATTGCAGATGCAAATTTTTCTTCTAACTCTTTTTGGTCTTTTAATCCTAAGGCATATAAAGTATAGTCACTAATTTCATTATCGTTTCCTACAATTAAAACGACTTCATTATATTTGGATGGCCATACACCTGCTACTAAATCATATTGCGATTTTAGTAATGCTTTGTTATCTAGCATTTCTGTGAAAACATTAGTATCACCACTGGAACCTCCCATAAAATTAGAGAACATAGAATCCTCTCTTGCCTCCATCATTTCTCCCATTCCCATAGCATTCATAACAGTACTTGGGTTTACTCTTACAATTCCGTTACTTGTATCTTTTTTATAAAGCTGTAAATTCAAATTATATAAATATTGAATTGCTGAGCTATTTTCTTTGATAGAACGATTTTCTTCTATATATTTTTTTAATTCTTTCAAATTATTCGTTTCCATCTTATTAGAAAGCGTTGTTAAAAGATGATTCATAATATCAGCAGAATAGATTTTGCCATCTTCCTTTTCTTCTATCTTACTATCTTTATTCCCCATCATAGCCTCAAGCATACTAGACATATCAATCGTAGATTCCTCTATCATAATTGGATAGGAAGAAATAGTATCTTTTTCTACTTTATCAATGTAGTTTTGAACACCTGTTGATATCGCCAAAATAAGAGCAATTCCAATAATTCCAATACTTCCTGCAAAAGAAGTTAAAATGGTTCTTCCTTTTTTGGTCATTAAATTGTTCAAACTTAAACGAAAAGCTGTGAAAAAATTCATAGAAGTTCTTTTCATTGTCTCTATTTTTGGGCTTTCCTTTTCTTCTTTTTCAATTGGATTTGAGTCATCTGTAATTTTTCCATCTAAAATTTTAATAATTCTACTAGAATAGCTTTCTGCTAAATCAGGATTATGTGTAACCATAATAATTAATTTATTCTTTGAAATTTCTTTTAGAATTTCCATTACCTGAACGCTTGTCTTTGTGTCCAAAGCACCAGTTGGTTCATCTGCTAAGATGATATCGGGATTATTAACAAGTGCTCTTGCAATTGCAACCCTTTGCATCTGACCACCTGATAATTGATTCGGCCTTTTATGAATTTGGTCTTTTAGTCCTACTGATTTTAACGCATCTATCGCTCTTTTTCTTCGTTCTTTTTTAGATACTCCAGAAATAGTAAGCGCAAGTTCTACATTGGAAAGTACAGTTTGATGACCAATTAAATTATAACTTTGAAATACAAATCCAATAGAATAATTTCTATAGGCATCCCAATCTCTATTTTTAAAATTCTTTGTCGATTTTCCATTTATAATTAAGTCTCCACTGGTATAGCGGTCTAACCCTCCGATAATATTTAATAAGGTTGTTTTCCCGCATCCACTAGGCCCTAATATCGAAACAAATTCAGAATTTCTAAATTCAATATCAATTCCTTTTAACGCTTTTACTTGTTCATCTCCTGAAACATAAGTTTTTTTTATATTCTTTAATTTTAGCATAGCATTCTCCTTTTTTTGTACTCTTTTTCCCCATACTACTAAGCATATTAGCATTTTATTTTTTTTATGTCAATCTACCATCTTGCTTTCTTCTACATATTCTTTGATTTCTTTTAATTTATGCTCTAAAATTTTTGTGTCAATTAATTTCACTTGATATTCAGACACTAATGTTGGTGACATGCTTCTATTCATAGAATATTTTACAACTTCTTCATTTCGATTGGTACATAAAATAATGCCAACGGAAGGATTTTCATGCTCTTTTTTCACTTGCCTATCCAAAGCTTCTAAATAGAAATCCATTTTTGAAATGTATTCAGGTGCAAAAGCTCCAATTTTTAACTCAAAAGCGACTAAACAAGATAAATCACGGTTATAAAACAATAAATCGATATAAAAATCCTCTCCACCTACTTGTATTCGATATTCTTCTCCTATAAAAGTAAAAGATTTTCCTATTTCCAAAATAAATTTTTTAAAATTTACCATGATTGCTTTTCTAAAATCTTTTTCTGAGTGTTCTAAAGGCAAATTTAAAAATTCAAAACTGTAGATATCCAAAAATCTTGAATTTGGGATTTCTGTTTCATTGATAAGTAGCTTTTTACTAAATGGTGCGTTCTTAGAAATCATATAGCGTTCATAATACCCACTCCTAATCTGCCGAGACAGTTCTCTTGCTGAATATTGTTCTTTTATGGAAAGTGCTATATAGAATTTTTTGGCTTCTATCGTTTTCACTTTCGATAATATTTCAACATGATTAGACCAATTAATTTGTGTCAACAGTGTCGACACAATTTCAGGAAACTCACAATATGTTTCATAAAACTGTTTCATTCGATAAAGACCACGTCTATTAAATCCTTTTAATGTAGGATATTTGCTTTTTATATAGGAAGCCAAATTTTCAACAGTCTTGCTCCCCCAATTATCCTGTTTAATTTTTTCAGTTACATATTTTCCAATATCCCAGTATAGAAGAATCAGCTCTTCATTCACTTTTCTATAAGCATTATGTCTTCTTTCTTCTATCATATTTATAATTTCTTGAAACCCAGTGATATCTTCTATCATATTTATAATTTCTTGAAACCCAGTGATATCTTCTACCATTCTCTCACTCCTTTTTGCTATGTAATGTATCAGTATAGGTATCATATATGGGAATTTCTGATATGTCAAAAATAGAATTTTCCAAATTAGGAAAGAAATATAAATCAATTTTAAAAATCTGTACAAAGAATTATTATTTTTGCGAAATTTTTATCTCAATTTCATAAATTTTCCTCCATTTCTAGAAATTTTATATTGACATGCTTTTCTTTTGAATACAAAAAAGAGAATCCAATAAAATTCTCTAATTTTGGTATTCTTCAAAAAAATGAAATGCTTCCAATTTCTGACATCATATTCCGCAAAATTTATCTCTTTTTCCTTGGTTCACGAAATAACCTCTACATCTAGATTTATTTTATACGCTATTGGTTCAAATAACGATTCAAATTCTAATAAGTTATTTCGATTTATAATATGACATTTAATTTTCTTTTTGATATTATATAAATAATAAATATAGTATTTGTCATCCTCTTTCATTTTCTCTAATTCCCGATTAGTAAGGTAAAAATGAATCGTTTGATTACTGTTTCCACTATTGGTTTTGACTTCAATATGAATTGGATTTCCCTTGATATCAAAAGAATCGATATCATATCCTGCTGCATCATTTGGATTTTTTGCGATTTGAGAAGCTAATTTTTCTAATCCAGCATCTATTAATTTTTTCTTTTCATAATTTAGGACCGCTATTTCTCCCCTATCTCCAATATCTTTTTTATTCCGATTCATTTTTTCATAATCAGTATCTATAGACCGAATGCGTTCTTTTTTTTCTGCTTCATGTATTCCTAGATAATGAAAATTTACAAATTCAAAATCATAATCCAATTCTCCGTTCACAGTATGTTCTATTTCTAATTCATGTGCGAAAACATCATATAAAAAATTTACAAAATAGTAATCAGATACTTCCTTTAACAATGGATGATTTTCTTTCCACTCTTTTAATAATAATTTTTTCTTTTCAGCGGTATTATATTTATATATATCATAATGAATCTCCAAAGCATTTAAGAATTTATCCACATCTTCTTCTTTAAAAATTCCTAAATAACTATCTGGATAATAAGTAGTTAGTATTTTGCTTCTTACAGTAGGAGCAAAAGAAGAGTTTGTGATTTCTTCATAACTATGGTTATTGCCATTGATAATTAAAGAAATTAGTTCCTGTTTTAGATTTGAAAAAGCCTCTTCTATTGTCGCTCCATAAGGTTTGTTCCAGTCATAGTGCTGTGTTTTTTTATCATACCAAAATCCAAACTTTGTAACATTGGCCCCTCTTGCTTCTCCTAATTTTTGAAGCTTTCGTTCTAATATATAACAAAAGCTATTTCTTCCTGTCTCACTTGTTTCTGCTTTTCCCATAACATAATCATCATAATCCATATTTTTAATAAATGGAATTGTAAATTTTTTGATAAACTCTTCTCTTACTTTTAAATCAGTTTCTATTCTTATCAAAAACTCATTTGGATTATTTTTTTCTAAATATTCTTTTATTTTTTTATTTAATTGAACTTCTTTTTTCCGTTTTGGATGTAACATCATTTCATATAGTTTTTTTCCTGCTTTTTCTTCTAATCGGTGTGTAGAACGAAATTGGTTGATATATTTTTTACACTCATCATAAGTAATAAATGGCTCATTACATTCAAATTTTATGAATTGGACATCAACAGAATTTTTTTGGTGACAATATTCTTCTGGTTTTCCATAATAAATATATGGATTTGTCATGATTTCACCCATTGCATAAATACCCGCAGTCTCTAAATTTTTCTCTTTTCCAACATAAAAAAATACAATATCTCCTGGTTTCATTTCTTTGGTAGCAAGTACCGTTTCTATATGTCCTTCCTTCTTTACTTCTTCTAACATATTCCATATTTCTAAGTTTATCAGCGACAAAAAATAATTCATAGTATCCCTCACTCTTTACTACATTATAACATACTTATCAAGAAAAACTACCAAATGGTAGTATTAATTATTTTGTATTGATTTTAAATATAATGATTTATAATAAGTATTTGTTTTCAATAATTCCTCATGCTTTCCGCTTCCAACAATTTCTCCATCTCTTACTAAAATGATAGAATCAGCATATGCTACTGTAGAAAGTCGATGAGCAATCATAATAACGGTTACATCTTTGGATAAATTTTGGATAATTTCCATAATCTCATTTTGAGAAACATTATCTAATGAGCTTGTTGCTTCATCAAATATCATTACTTTTACATTTCTACATAAAGAACGGGCAATACAAAGTTTTTGCTTTTGTCCACCTGAAAGTTGACATCCGCCTTCTCCTATTATACTATCTAATCCTAGTGGCAATGATTCAATAAACTCTTTCAATTGGACTTTCTCACATACATTCCAGATGGTTTCATCTGTAATATCAGACTTTATCATTTTGAAATTATCTCGAATCGACAAATTAAATAAATAAGGAAATTGGTTTACAATTGTAATATTGTCTCGAATAAATTGTTTGTTTAATTCATCAATTTCATAATTTCCAAATAGAATAGAACCAGAATTTTTATAGTATAGATGTCCGATTAAGCTTGTAATTGTACTTTTTCCACTTCCACTTTCTCCTACAAAAGCGACTGTACTTTTTGGCTTAATTTCAAAGGACACTTGTTTTAAAACTGGAATTTCATCTATATAGGAAAAACTAACATTTTGAAATTTGATATCGCCCTCATAGTTTTTGATATTTTTTATTCCATAGCTATCTATGTCATAGTTTTTCGGATAAACTAGCGCGATTAATCTTTTGGCACACACTTCACATTCTGCAAGCTTATATCTAAAGTCCCCTATTTCATTTGCAAGACTAAAAGTATGGTCCTTATAAAGATAACAAGTATAAAAAATTGCTGTTGTGATATCTCCCTTTCCTATTAAATAAATATTCATTAAAATAAAAATGAAATCACTTATGTATGTTACAATATCGGTGAATTTTGAAAGTGTGATTCCAACATAATATTCATGATTATCTCTTTTGATATATTCTTTTTGTTCCCTTCCAATTAATGATAAAACATTCTCATCACAATTTAATGTTTTGATATCTTTGATTGCTCTAATTGTCTCTATAATTTTAGAGTTCACAATTTCCCGTTTGGCTTTTACTTTTGGTTTTAACTTCGATAAATAATGAATTCTAATTGTATAAACAAAAGATACAAACATAACAGAAATCAACACCAAAAATCCAATTCGAATATCCAAAACAAAAATATAAGCTAAGTAAGATATTCTCCTCATGATATTGACCATTTTTTCAGTTAGAGACTTAAAGCGCTCTGAAATATAATCGATATCAGAAGTCAATCTTGTTACGATAACTCCAGAGCTTAAATTATCATAATATTGCATTTTAATGTTTAAAGCAGATTCTATTATTTTTTGCTGTAAGTCAAAACGTACTCGATTTTCTAGATTTTTATAAAAGTACGTATTGATAATAGATAGTATACTATAGAAAAGTAAAACAAGTAAGTTGATTACTGCATACTGGAAAGCTTTTTCGTAATTTGCTTCCATCATATAAGAAATAATTTTCGAAATGAAAAGAGCACTAAAAAAGGAAATTACTGCCTTTATCACCAATATGATGAAAAAACCGAAATACAATTTTATATGAGCTTTGTAAAATTTTAATAATTGTTTGAGTGCAGAATGTTTTAGTTTAGCCATTCTACCGTTTTTCCTTTCACAATATATTCTTCACAAAGATTCATATATTCTTCTATTTCTGTTTCTTTTCCTCTTTTTTCTAGAAAGGCCAACACAATTCTAAAATAGTAATAAAGGAGTAACAATTTTGCTTGTCCTTCTATTCTTTTTGGAATAATTCCCTGATTCATATAACTCAAATATCCATTTACAAATCCATGATATGCCTTATTCGCATTGGGTCTAAAGCCATCATGAATGTTATATAAGAAGTTTAAAATGTCATAGCTATATGTAATCGTTTCATTATCAACAAATATCAAATTTTCTCCTTTGTCATATAAAATATTTCCAAATTTAATATCCCGATGAATTAAATTTAAAGGTTCTTCTTGAAATTCCTTTATATAAGTATCTATATATTTTATGGTTTCTTCTTTTGACCATTTGACATACTGACTATAATTATCATACTGATACACTTTATTTACATGGTCTAAAATGTCAGAATATAATTTTTTGTCATCTAAAATAGACATTTCTGCTAAGGTTTTTCCTTTTAGTCGTTTTAAATATTTCGCAACCAAAAGACCATATTTTTTTCCCTCTTCGAATGTGGTTAGTTCTTTTTCTGCATTCATCTCTTTATAGGGAATAAAATCAAATACAACATAATAACATTTATCTTTTTCACAAACTCCATAGTCTCTAACTGGACTCATTGGAATTTTTTCCTCTTCTAAGAGCTTATAATATTTCAAAATGCGCTCAAATCTTTTTTCCGACATTGTTATAATTTTTAAAAAGTAGTGTTTCTTTTTATTAGAACATTCAAATGTGAAATTATCTGGGCTATAAGAACCTTCGACAAGTGCGAAATCAAATTTTTTTAACTTTGGAAAGTTTTTTATATTGGAATTGCTTCTTAGTTTTTCACTGATAATAATAGTTCCATTTTTCATATAATGCTCTTTTACATATGTGATTAATCGAGTCATTTTTTTATAGTTTTGTTCTTTTAAATAATCAGTACAATAATTTACCATATTATAAATATAGTTATAATTGAACGCATAAAGTATATTCTTTGGGATATTTAAGTTATATAATCCATCCAAATAGCCTTGTGTAAAAGCAATATTCTTTTCGTTTTTATAGTCCCCTCTTGCATAAGACCAAAGGAGCGCCAATGATAGTTCTTTATAATCTGTATGTTCTATATCTGTTGCAATTATCTTTTTCTTATGTAATAAAAAGTTACTTGGTTTTACATCCGTATGACCGAATACGAATTTACTGTGTTTGATAAATGAAAAATTTTTTTCTAGGTATCGTATCATAAATTCTAAAAATTCAAGTTGTTCTGGTTGAATTTCTTTTTTATGATTTTCTATTTCTGTTTCTAAATCCTTAATTCTATTTTTTACATCATTTTTATGTTTTTCTAAAAATTTTTTTGAGACATGTTTATCTGGAAATTTTTTTCTCAAATTTCCATATTGCTTTCCTATTTTAAAACCGAATTCATAAATAAATTTTTTGTCATAATGATTTAATTTGTATTTGAGATTGTCTCCTTCACTATATTCTTCAATAATGTAATTATATTCTTCATTCATCTTTCCCATCTCTATAATTTTTGGATGATTAATTCCTACTTCTATCAATAAGTTTTCTAAATCAGTTTGTAATTTAAAGCGTCCTACTTTTAAAAAAATACTTTCTCTCATTTTTATAAAAGGAATATTTATAAGCTCCTGAATATCCTTCTTCGATAGGTGTAAATTCTTTTATCTCTTTCAAAAATGCAATATCATCAAACTTCATACTTCCACCTCAAAAAAATTATAGCATAGATTGTTTTAAAGTTTGCTATCACAAAATAGAATGTGATATAAGTAAAACTTATACTAAATTATGATTGATTTTTTTTCATCATTGCTACAATATCTTTTGCAATCTTATTAGAGTTTAAAAAGCTTGCTTCTACAATTCTTTTGGTTTCTGGTACATCTTCAAGTTCTACTGTGGATAGTTTTTCCTCTTCTATATATTCTTTTGAATAGACGCCAATACCAGCTCCACTTTTTATGAGCTCTAAAATGTTTCTATCACTTTCACAAATGATAATATGACTAAAAGATGTCATAACCCAAGAGCTATTATTTCTTCCTGTTCGTTTTTTTGTGATAACTGGAATATCTTTAATTGCGTCAATTTGAACTTTTTTATCAAACTGAAAATAATTTTTATGATACACAAAGGCATAATTTAATTCTTTTAATTTATGGGTTGCTACTTCTTTTAAAGGAAATCTTCCACTCGTTTTTAAAAGGGCCAAATCAATTTCTTCTTTTTGAAGTTTTTCTACAACATCTTTTTCTGTTGCTACAGAAATAATTTCAAAGTTTATTTTTGGATATTTTTCTATAATTTTTCTCATAATTGGTGCAATAAAGATGGTAAATAAGGTGCCACTTGTACTAATTTTAAAGGTTTTCAATGTTTCAAATTTATTCATTCTAAATATTTGAATGATAGCATTTTCAAAATATTCTTTTCCTATTTTGGCTTCTTCATAAAGTAATTTTCCTTCTAATGTTAAGATAATACCTCTTGTGTTTCGATTAAATAAAGTAACTCCCAAAGTTTGTTCTAAATTTTTCATTGATTGACTAAGAGCTGATTGTGATATTCCCAAAGAATATGCAGCTTTTCTAATATTTCCATGGCTTGCTACACTCACAAAATATTTAATAGAATCATAGTTAAAATTTTCTACATTCATTCTTTCCATTTTTACTTCACACTCCAATATGACTTTTTTTCTTATTATTGTATCATAAGAAATTATTTTTTGATATCGTTTCTTTTTGTTTTATATATCAAAAAAGCACTACTTAATGAGTACTTTTTACGATATGAGCTGTAATAATTGTATAGCTATGGAAATGGATTGTAATTCTTATGTTATCTATTTCACAGTACCAATTTTTCCCTTGTTTATAAATATAACTTTTATTATTTTTAATCATTTGCTTGCAATAACAAACTGCATCTTCTTTTAGATTTAGATTTTTTTCTATTCTCAGTTTCCCCATTTCTGTTGTATGAAGTTTTTCAATATTTTGCAATAATATATTCTTATCATTTTTCATGGTTTATCAATTTTTCAAAAGAGTTGGCATTTAATATTGTATTTGATACAAATTTTCCTTTATAAAAATTAGCCCAATTTTGAAAGACACAAGGAGTTTCTTTTGCTTTTTCTAAAGTGTCTATTTTTACAAAATGGATAGGAACATGGTTTTCTTTTGAATACTCTGTTAATTCTTTTATTTCATATTCTACATAGGGACATCCTGGACTATAATAAATTGTGAACATATCTTCTTCTATTTTCATTTGTTTTGCTGAAGCGTTAAATTTTGGCGTTTCTTCGTTATTAAAGGAGAGCGCTAATAATTCATAATCCTCTATTTCATCTACTACTTGAAAACCATAGTGAAGATAAAACTTTTTTTCTCCAATAAATGGTTTTTTCTTTTTTGAAGTTAAAGTACAGATACCACTCATTCCTTTTTCTTTGGAATCTTCAATTGCATATTCTAATAATTCTTTTGCAATTCCTTTTCCTTTAAAACTTCCTGCCACCCATAGGCAATAGATATATTGATACTTTTTCCCACTGATTGGTACCCATGCTGTTTCAATGGGTTCATATTCAATAAATGTTTTTCCTCTGGCATTTAATTTCCTAAATACATGACCATCTTTTAATTTGCTTTTTATCCATTCTTTTTTGCTATCTACACCATTTTGATGCTTTTTATCTCCTATTGCACAACATAAATGTTCGCTATCGATATTTTCTAGTGTTAAATTGATATATTCATTCATTTTATTTCCGCCTTTATTTTCCTAATTGGATGTCTAATAACCGTTCTTAATTTATTTGAAGCACATTTTCTTGGGTCGCTTAAATATATTTCATGATGAAATCTTTTCTCTGTGATATCTAATTCATAACCTTGTTCTATCATCAATTGATGCATCAATTCTAATGTTTTGGGTTCTTCATCATAGGAACCAATATGCATGCACTGAACACAAGTTCCCTCTTCATAAGTAAAAAATTCCACTTTACTATAGTCTTGTTTCTTTTTCTTTGTTGCTTCTTTGATAGCCCAGTCAAAATCTTCTTTTGTTACAAAGTCTGGCAATCGTATCATGGAAATAAAATGAAATGTTTCTTTTTTCTGATAATCTATAGTGTTACTTCCCTCTTGCCACCAAAGTCCTTCTAATGGAGGCACAACATAGTTGAAAAAGCCTTTTATTTGGTGGGCTCCTTTGTAGCTCATTTTAATGGTAAAGGCAATTCCATATAATAGTCCAATCGACTTTTTATAGTCTCCATTTTCTTCATTTGGATTCCCTTTTCCTTTTACTATAATGTAATTCATTTTTGGGATTTCTATAATACTTGGGACATTTTTTGGCATATAAAATTCTTTATATTCTTTTTTATAATCAAAAGCCATAATATCTTCCTTTCTGTTTTTCTAACAATTATTATACTTAGTTAAATATGACAACTAATTGTCATATTAAGAATATTGTTCGAGGCTTTTTCTTAATCGTTCTATGATTTCTTTTTTTACTTCTTTTGGTTCTAGTACTTTTATATGTTCTCCAAAGGAAAGAATATATCCATAAATCCAATCATTGTATGGAAATTCTACAGATACTAAGAAATCACCATTTTCTTTCTTTTGAATAGCTGTTTCCTCAAATTCGTCATATACTCTATATGCTAAAGTTTTATCAATTTGTAAAATCAATGTTATCATTTTGGGCGGAGCATCATGCAATTCGATTTTCATATCTATGGTCCTATCGAATGTTTCTTCTAATATCATCAATTCTTTTATTCTCATAATTTTAAAGAATCGGTAATCATTTTTATCGACATCAAAACCACATAAATACCAAGAGTTATATTTAAAGCAAAGCTTTAAGGGTTCTACTTTTCTTTTGGTACAAGTTCCATAAGAGCTAAAATAAGAGAAAGTAATTACAGATTTATAGATAATCGCTTTTTTTATTATTTCAAAACTTTCCTGATGTGTTTTAGAATTACTCCAAATAGAAAAGTCTACATCAAACCATTCTTCTTCTGTTTTGATAAATAGATGCTTCATTTTTTCATAGGTATCGTTATTCATGACGTGTAGCTTATTCATGCCCTGTAAGGAAAATAGAATTTGGTTCTGTTCTTCTTCCGTTAATAAAGCTTTATCAAATTTATAGTTTTCTAATAGATGAATGCCACCATTTTTTCCTTTGCTCATATAAATTGGAATATGAAATTCGCTTAACACTTCAATATCTCTATAAATTGTTCTAGTAGATACTTCAAAATATTCTGATAATTCTTTGGCAGTTATGGTATTGTTAGAAAGTAGTAAATATAATATTCCAAATAAACGATTATTTTTCATGCTATCACCATATTCATTATATCATCAAATGTTAAATTTCTTCTAGTCAGTAAAAAAGCAGATACTTTTTCTATATCTGCTTCTATTAAAAATCAATTTATAATTGTTTTCCTATTTTTTTAAATATCTTTTTTCTGCATCACAAGCTTTTTGTTCACTTTCTTCAGTATGCCATTCATAGGTTCTACCTAAATAAGAATAAACTTCATAAGCATGTGTATATTCGTGAATGTTAACACATAAAGATTTCACAAATAACCATTCTAATATCTATTAAAATTCCATTTTCTCCTATCATTGGAAATACTCCCCATTCAAAATCTTCAACTGATAGTGGTAATCTTTTGATTTTTCCTTTCATAAAGGTAAAAAACTCTTGGTTTTTAATTCCTTCTTCTTCTAAAACGGCATTTAATTCTTTTTGCCCATCTTTTATATTTGTTTTGTCTAGCATATTCCTATTTTTCTGTACAATGACATTCTGGATTGGTGCAAGTACAATTTGGATTATATCCACTAGCACATTCCTCTGTACAAGTACATTTCCATCTTTTTAAAGTAGGGAACAGTTTTTCACAGTATTTTTTCATTTTTTCATTGGTCATTCCTGCTTGTTCTCCATATTTTGAACACATAAGAATATATTCTTCCATTGAAACTTTATCTATAAATTCCCCTTTTTCAAAACAAAATTTACAGTAATTTATATTGATACTTCCATCTTTATTTCTACCCAATTGTTCCTTTGATTCTATAGGCATTCCACAACTTTGACATATTTTATGCTCCATTTTATTTCTTCCTTTACTGTTTGGTTTTTACAAATTAACGACAATTTTGATGTCTATTATGCCCTCCATTATGATGTCCTCCACCATGGTATTGATATCCATTAGATTGATACCCCTGATGATTTGTTTGATTACAGTCTGGATAATTGCAATTAGAGTGGTACTCTGTGTGATTTGTTTGATTGCAATTTGGATAGTTACAATTCGCATGATATTCTTCATGATGATAAGTGTTATTATAAACTTCTCCTTGTTCTACACTTGCATTTTCTACTCTTCTAGGACAATCTTGTATATATGCATATACTCTTTCTGCTCCAAAAATAAGAGAAAGAGCTCCTACTACAAATAAAATCTTTTTCATATTCTCCCTCCAATTCATTTAACTACTAATAGTATATCATATTATGAAAAATGTTTGCATAGTATAAAGCTATTATTTTCAAATTAACATAAAAATTCTTCTACACATTTTTGAATTTTATCCAATTCATATCCATAAGCTTGACAGGTCTTCCAACCATATTCTTTGGCCATTAGAATATTATTCGTGTCATCATCAATCAACAATATATTTTCAGGTAAAATATTTAAATCTTTTAATACATATTCATAAACTCTCTTATCTGGTTTTCTTAAACCTATCTCAAAAGATAAATAAACATAATCAAATTTACTCAAATCATATTGCATGTCAATTCTTTTTTTATCAAAGGGAGTTAAATTGGATAGAATTGCGATTTTACACTTTTCTTTTAATGAGTGAGCATAGGCAACCACATCTTTATAATATTTCACAACTGATAATTCTTCTTCATATGCTCTTTTAAATTCATCAAATGGAATCTCAATTCCCATATTTTGTTGAACTAAATTTACCCAATCTTTGATATCTTCTATATTGTTAGAAGCACCTATTGCAATTCCTTTTGATGTTTTGTCTGTCCATCTATCTAATATTTCTTTATCCGTTAATGAACCATTAAAACGTTTAATTACTCTTACCTTTGCTTCTTTTAAGTCTTGCCAATCATTCTCATGGCTTTCTACAATTCCACCCCAATCAAAAATAATTACTTTATTCATACAATCTATCTCCTTATATAAAAACATTATACTATTTCATAATATAAAATTGCAATCAATGAAATAAAAAAGTGAAGCTTTATAGCTTTCTTTACAAGATTATCAACTTTCGTTTTTCATGATATAAATAATCTACATTACTTTTTATCTTTCCACTCCTGATAAAGAATATCTTTTAAAACTAACATACTATCCAATTCATTATATCCGTAAACTGTTTTTAACTCTTCTAACATTTCTCTAATTTGACTGGCATATTTTTTTATATCAACATTTTTTTGATATGATACAAGTATAGGATACTTTTTCCCCCATATATTCGTCCAATTAATTTTTGCTTCTGTCTTTTCATTTGTATTTTTTATTATTTGTTCAATTTCCTTTACATCTTCATCAAATTCTATTAATTCATCTAATGAAAGATGATATAGTTTTGCCAATTTCTTTGATTGATAAATATCAGGAATTGTTTCATCTGTCTCCCATTTTGAAATGGTTTGTCTACTTACACCTAATTTTTCGGCAACGGTTTCTTGCGATAACCCCACTTTTTTTCTTGCTTGAAATAAATTATTTCCAAAACTCATTTTATCCACCTCCAAATTCAGTATATAATTTTTATTTGTTCTTTTCTACCAACCAAACTTTCCAATTGTGCTATTATTGTTAACATTTATCTTTACTTTTATTTGAAGAGATCATCACTAAACAAAGAAGACACTAATAATATGAAAGAGATTACAATCATACAAAACTTATTTTTTTTCTTTTTGATAAATCGTTTCACAAGACTTACAAGTAATTTTCATTTCATAACTAGCTACTTTTTTCTCTAATATTGTAATTAAAGGCTCACTATCTTTAGGACAACAAAACCTATTTTTGACAACGACTAATTCATCATTAGAAACTTTACCTATCTTACTATCTTCAAAATCCAATATCGCACTCCCACAAGTTCCACAATTACATTGATACTTTAATTCTAATCTATCATAAGTAGAATAACACAAATATCCTATATTTTCATTACATTTATCACAATACATCCAGCCACCATAATTAGTTGCTAATCTTATATTTTTTAATTCTTTATTTTTTAATATCCTTGCCATAACTTTTCTCCTTTAAAAATGCTTTACAATCTCTTAATTTCAAAATGGTTTATTTTTTAACATATTATATTTTGTTTTTCAACAATATAAATTTAATACTTTTTTACTTGTTTTGAAATCAATGCCCTACAAGTATTCATTTGAATGCATGCATAAAAATTGTTGGTTACTTCTTTTCCTTTGCCTATTGTTGTTGCATTATTTGCATCTTCTTCTGTCTCCCAAAGAACAAAGTCAGTCCATATATCTCCTTGTAAATAATGTTCCCAAGAAATAAAGCCTTTGGCTTTTGAAATAATTTCATCATGTAATTTTTGGGTTAATTCTATAAATTTCTCCTCGCTTACCCCTTTTTTAAGTTTATATGAAAATATCCAAGCTGTTTTATTCATATATAAATTCCTCCTTTTCGATAAGTTACTATTCATACAAATACTTTAAATATTATAACATTTTTAAAATCAAATATAAACTTATTTTAATCTTCTTTAAGTAAAAGCATTTCATCTTTTTCTATTTATTATAATTTTTAATTTTAATCATATTTATTATTGCTTAAAATAATTTATTTCATATCGTTGATATCTATTTCATACAACATTTTATAACTTTTTTTAGATGAAATGATTTTCACTATTTTTATAATATTTTAAATAAATTTACAAAAAAAATTGGAGCCTTATGGCTCCTAGGTACTAACTGGGTTTCATAGATATTCAAGTATCAACATAAAGTTTCAAACTTTGGTATCTAATTTTTAAAAGATTATCATAGTGATTGTAATTTTATTCACTTCTTAATGCTTCAACAGGGTCTTTTTTGCTTGCCATTTTCGCTGGAATATTCCCAGCAATAACATTTAATCCAATGCTTAATAAAATTAAGAATATAGCACTTCCGATTGGCATAGTTGCAATTTTATTCATACCAGTTAAGGCTGATACGATGAAATTGACTGGTACACATATTAATAATGCAATACCAATTCCTAATAATCCAGCAATCAGTCCCTCTATAACGGTTTCTGCTCTAAATACTCTTGTAATATCTTTTTTGCTGGCTCCAATTGCTCTTAAAATTCCTATTTCTTTTGTTCTCTCTAATACACTTATATAAGTGATAATGGCAATCATAATACTTGATACAATTAAACTAATGGCAACAAAACCAATTAATACAAATGAAATCATGGATACAATAGAGGTTACTCCATTAATAACTGTTTTAATCAAATCGGTATAAGATATTACCTTTTCTTTATTGTTACTATTCGTTTGCTCTCTATTATAATTTTCAATTAACTCTACGATTTTTTCTTTCGATTCAAAATCTTTCGGATAAATATTAATCGAAGATGGATTATTGATATCAGCAATTCCTAAAATTCTGCAATTTTCTTCATAAGTATTTGTTATATTATCGAATTTTTCATTTGTTAAAACATTGATTTCTTGATTCTTTATTTGCTTTTTATAAATATCTGTTTTTGAAATATTATGAATTACATATTCTGTTAAAGAATGTTTATATCCGATAAAACCTGATTCGCTATCTTCATCTTTCACTCTTAAAATCCCAACTATTTTAATATCTAATCCATTATTAACAATATTTTTTAAATATTCTTTATCGTTAGAATAATCTTTATAATAATTATTTTCTAATTTATAATAATCTGTATTCAATACTAATTTATATGACAAATTTAAAATATCTTCATAAGAATAGGTCTTGCTATTTGTATTTACTTTTTCTCCATTGTTTATTTTGTTTAATATATTAGTAAGCTCTTTTCTATCTTTTATATCTAAACGATATAAAATAGAGTCATTAATGACATTGTCTTTTCCAACAACAAGAACCAATTCGTTATAATCTTTAGGAAGATTGCCTGCCAATACTTCATATTTACTGTTTAATACGTCTTCATTATTTAATAGTTCTCTAAATACTGGAGTAGTATCTGTATTAGTAGAAACACTAACGCCTGCTTGTTCTTCAGATACATTCGTATTTAAGATATTAAAGTTACTTGGATTTATTCTAATGAAACTAGAATTATTGGTAGAATAAATTTGTAAATCCAAATTATAGCCATAAGTTATTTCAGAAATATAATTTTCTATTTCTGATGATTCATCTAAATATTCCTTAAATGACTTTAAATCATTTTTCTTTATTAATTCTTTTGTAAATAAATTTACTTGAGGTATTATATCATCTTTAGAACATAACTTGCTATTTTCGCATTCTTGTTTCTTTTCTTCTTCCAAACTTAATAATTTTGTAAAGTCATAAGAATTTTTTTCTATTACAATAGGAAAGTTAGATAATGAGTCTCTTTCCATATTAGAAACATAGTTTTTAACGCCATTCGATAATGATAAAATTAAGGCTATACCAATAATTCCAATTGAACCAGCAAGGGCAGTTAAAATGGTTCTTCCTTTTTTTGTAAGTAAGTTATGAAATGATAATCCCAAAGAAGTTAAAAAAGACATTGAAGTTTTGTTTATTTTTCTTTTTTTATTTTCAATTTTCATTTTTTCAGGAGGATTGCTATCTTTAATGACCACTCCATCTTTTAGTTCAATAATTCTATTAGAATAAATTTCTGCAAGTTCAGGATTATGAGTAACCATAATAACCAACTTGTCTTTCGAAATATTTTTTAGTAATTCCATAATTTGAATACTAGTAGAAGAATCTAATGCTCCAGTTGGCTCATCTGCTAAAATAATTTCAGGGTCATTCACAAGTGCTCTTGCTATTGCAACTCTTTGCATTTGACCACCAGAAAGCTGATTTGGTCTTTTATCAATGTGCTCTTTTAAACCTACATTTTCCAATGCCTTTTTTGCTCTTTGTTTTCTTTCTTTTTTAGATATTCCTGATAATGTAAGTGCCATTTCAACATTTGATAAAATAGTTTGATGTGCTATTAAATTATAACTTTGAAATATAAATCCAATACGATAATTTCTATAGCTATCCCAATCTTTATCAGAATATTTTTTTGTAGAAATGCCTTCAATGATAAGTTCTCCACCATCATATTTATCTAGACCTCCTATAATATTTAAAAGTGTCGTTTTTCCACTTCCACTTGCGCCTAATATAGAAGTAAATTCATTTTTCCTAAAATTTATGTTTACCCCTTTTAATACTTGTTGTCTATTTTCACCCATAACATAACTTTTAAAAATATTTTTTAGTTCTAGCATTTTTTCAAATCCTTTCCAAATTAATTCGTTTGTGATACAATTGTATCATTAGGATTTAATTTATTCAATGGAGTTGATGAAAATGAGACAAAATGAAAGAAATGTATCAAATGAAAAGGATACCTATGTTAGTGAGAAAATAACAGATACTTTATTGGAACTATTAAAAGGTTACACATTAAAAGAAATATCAATTAGCTTTTTATGTGATGAAGCAGGTGTTGGTAGAGCATCATTTTATCGAAATTTTGAAAGTAAAGAAGATGTTTTAATAAAGTATGATACGAAATTAATCAAGCAATGGGGAAAAGAATATGAAAATGATAAAAATTCTACTCCTGAAAGTTTAATTCCATCCCTTCTTATTCACTATAAAAAATACAAAGATTTTTATTTAATGATGTATAGAAATGGCTTATCTGATATCGTTTTAAAAACAATATTAAAAGCCTGCGAACTAGAGAAAAAGAAAACCAATATGGAAGCCTATGTTACTTCATTTATTGGTTATGGTATATTTGGAATTGTGAATGAATGGGTTAAACGTGGAATGCAAGAAACTATTGAAGAGATTTTATCCCTCATATCCCAAAATAAAGGTATCTAAGAAATTAGAATATGTGAAACTTGGATTTTTTGTAATTTTAAATAAACTTAATAGTTTTTAATTCATAATAACAAAAAGTGGGGCCTTTCGGCTCCTTCAGGGGGCGAAATTTTTTCGTACCCTTTTGAATTAAAATGCTGTTTTTTCCTTTATTTCTCATTTAGTTATGTTTATTTTAGATTAAAATTTACCATTATATTTTAGCAAAGTTTATAGATTTTAGCACCTAAATAACACCTAAATTTATAAGTTATTTTTCCAATAATCTAATACAAATGTATTAAACGTTTTTGCGTCATTTTCCTTCCAAGTAACTCCTTTATGTAATCCTTCATTAAATTCTCTTATATTTGGGATTATTTTTTCTCTAAAATGCATTCTCTCTTTATATTTTTTATCATACTTTCTTGGAAACCAATCTAAAGCATTTTGGGGTATTGCTCTTGCTTTTAATGGTAATTGAGCAAATGTAAAATTATGTTGTAATAAAATATAATTTGATTGCATCATTATTATTTTTTCATTTGGTGGTCCTATAACACTTGGTGTATTTTTGTTATATTTTAAATATTTTTTAATTTTATTATTGTTAAGACTTGTTATTAATTCTTTAGTCATTTCACTATCTTTATAAAAAATCAGTCCATTAGAATTAAGAATTTGATAGTAATTTAAATATTTTACTTCATACTCATTATTACTAATAATCAATTTTTTATTATCGTTACCTGTATACATTTTAGAATCATATATTACTATTAGTATTTCACTACTTATTGGAAAAAATATGATAATTCCGGCATTATCATATCCTGTTGATCTAAAATAAAAATTATTGTAGTTAATAATAGGATTATCTGATGAAATTAATTTTTTCTTTGTATTGTACTTTATAATACATAGTTCTAAATCATTTATATGTTTACAAGCTGATCTCGACATCTCTAGTGATTCTTGAATTACATTTTGCATTTTATCCTTCAAAAAATCATCCTTTAACTTTTCGAATTCTAACTCATCAAAGTACTTATTTTTAGAATTGAATTCAAGTTCTACACCAACTTTTAGATTTGTCCAAATTAAACTCTTTAATTCCTCTGAATGATATTTAGTTCTATTTTTCTGAAACATTGCAAATTCTTTTAAAATAATCTTTTCATCTTCACTAGGATAATAATCCTCGCAAATTATTTTATTTATTAAAGTTGACCACTTAACTTCCAAAATTCCTAATTCATTTTCCCATTTATTATCTTTATCATAAAAATAATTCTCATAGCACTGATTCATATATGGGACATTGTTATAACATTTCTTTTTAAAAATATCAATGACATTGAATTGTTTATTATCATTTGCAAAATTTTTCATATAGAATCTTGGAACATAATGTTGTTTTTTTGTACTTCCTATTTTCATAGATTTACTCTGTAATATCAATATGTAAATTTAGTTCTTCTTCTGTAGGTAAAGATTCTAATATATCTTTTGGTAAAAATTTAGATATTTCATAAGAACTAACTCCAATAGGTTTATTTATATCTTTTAGAGCATATTCAACTGAAAATTTATCCTTTTCTCTACAAAGGATTATTCCAATGCTAGGATTGTCTTGTTCATCCTTAACTAAATCATCCACTGCTGACAAATAAAAATTTACTTTACCTGCATATTCTGGTTTAAATTCAGTGTTTTTTAATTCAACAACTATGTAGCAATGTAATTTAGTATGATAAAACAATAAATCTATAAAATAGTCTTTATTCCCAACTTCCAATTTATATTGATTTCCAACAAAACTAAATCCATTACCTAGTTCTAGTAATACTGTTTTAATTTTTTCAACCATTGCTTGTTCTAATTCTGTTTCAATATAATTTTGTTTTAATCCTGTTAAATTTAAAATATAAGGATCCTTCATCATATCCTTTGCTAGTTCACTTTGAGGACTAGACAATGATTCATTAAAGTTATTTGGTTTATCTCCTAAAACCTGTCTTTCATATAACTCGCTTTTTATTTGAAATGCCAAAACATCATAACTCCAACCATTAATTGCTGTCTGTTCCATATACCAAATTCTTTTAGTATCATCTTGAATTTTATCTAAAATTAACATATTGTGGGACCATGGAATTTGTGCAGACGACATCTGCACTTTTTCATTTTTACTACATTCAATATAATACTTCTTCATACTCTTTAAATTTCTAACAGAAAAACCTTTTATATTTGGAAATGTAATCTTTAATTCTGTTGCTAATTCATCAATAAATTTGTTTCCCCAACTAGAATTTTCATTAATTGTTTTACCAATATTATAATAAAGTTTTAGCAAATTCATATTTGCATTTTTAAATATTTCATATTGAGTAGAACTAATTTGTTGTTTAATTTCTTCCACTATGTTTTTAAATTCCTTTTCTATCATAACTAAAGTGCTCCTTTCTTAATCAATATTAATTATTTTATCCTTATTTCTTATAAATTTGTTCATTATCATTGGGATTTAGTGTTTTAAAATAAATGCTTTCTACTTTCCCCAGTTCATCAAATTGTTCCTGAGGGGCATTTCTATTTATCATATTTCTTTTAATATTATTCATCCTTATATCATAATTAAGAGAAACTTTCCCATTACTTTCTTCTCTAAATTTTTGTAATAAATCTAAAGCATCATCTCTAACAGAAACAATTTTAAATTGACTGTAACAGGAAGTATATAATTTACTTTTACACCAAGAGATAAACATCCTGAGATGAAATCTGGTAATAAGTTATAACATTTATTATGGGCTTCTATATTTGATAATTTGGCATTCTTACTTTCAAGAATTTCCTTTTCATATCTTTCTCTCGTTGCAAGTAGACTTGCTAAATTTCCTGCTACAATTACATTTATAACTACATCATAGTTATGAGGCAACGTTTTTAATAATTCTAATAGACTATAATCAGTTGGTGCTTTTTCTCTTAAAACTGAATACCCATTTTGTATTGCATAAGAAAACAATTCATCTCCCCATAAATGAGCATCAAAATTTGTAAGTTTAGCATAAGAAGTTGGATATTTATCTAATATTTCTTTGGAATATTTGTTAAATGAGCGATAATCATCAGAATTTATAATTATATACCTAGATAAATCAGTACTATTTATAAATGTTGTTTTACCACAACCTGGTTGTCCAATGACAAACATAACTGATGGGTTTTCAGTAATAGTATTATTTGCAAATAAATCTTTTTTTAGCGATTCTAAAACTTTATTATGTTCTTCTTTAGATAATTTATATTTTTCAATTAATTCATTTAAACTATAATTTTCCATTTTTTCCTCCAATATATTATTGAGCTATTTCTTTCGCAATACCTTCTAATATTTCAACATTTGGTAATTTTAAAAAAATGCTTGTTGGAAGTGATATTTTAGAATTAACTAATCCCCCGCCAATTATGATATTAGTTTGTTCTTTAATTAATGGATCAACTAATATCTTCCAGTCACTAGGTAATCCAATTGGTGTAATACTACCATATTCCATATTTGTTTTTTCTAAAACAAAGTCTAAAGGTGCAACCGATACAACTCTAGAATTCATATGTTTTCTTACTACACTTCCCATATTATATTTATAACCAATAGGAACAATTAAAGCACAATATTTAATAATGTCATTTCTTTTACATTCAACTATTAAACAGTTAAATCCTATTTTTCTATCTATTTTATATTTAGCACATAGTTTTTCACCATCCGCATATTCTGAGTCAATTTTTGCAACGAGAAAACTATTTTTAAATTCTTCATTCCGTGTACCTACAAAATTGTAAATACAAGTAGGAACTAAATCTTTATTTTCAATTATCGGCTTAAATTCTAAATCACCAATCTTCATAATATTCCTTACCTTTCTATAAAATTTTTGTGAATCCAATCATAGATTAGGTTTCCAATTTCGAGTTCTTTATTTCTGTAAGTATGACCTGTACCTTCTATAATTTTATATTTAAAGTTACTACAATTTAATGCTTTTTCTTTTAGTAAATCTAGATGTAAATAATAATCTGCTTCATTAGAACCTGAAAAAGTAAGAATTGGTACATCTATGGTTTCAAATTGTTCCCAATGCTTTGGATTAGAAATAACAGGTAAATTGTTAAGCATTGAATTTTTATTAAACCAATTATAATAAGTCTGTGAACTCATATACATGTAATCTTCTATCATTTTATGAAGTAATTTTGTAGGTTCGTTATTATCTATATTTTCCTTTGCTTCTTGAAGTAATTCTTTATATTCATTAGATTGTGCAGATAAGTGTGATCCAATCATATCTGGTGCACTTGCAAGTATTATTCCTAAAATATTTGGATGCTTTTTATAGCAATAGTAAATTACTTTATTACATCCATAGCTGTGTCCTAATAAAATAATTTTGTTATATCCTTTTATTTTTGCAGTTTCTATTGCTAAATCAATATCATAAATAGAATCTTCAAATATTTCATACATACAACCACATCTTTTAAAAGATTCATCCTTCATCACAATATCATTTTCAATCGAATGTCCCCTATTATGTTCATAGATAAATCCAATATTTTTTTCTGCTAAAAATTTACCCCATACTGTAGCAAAATAGTTATCTATAATTGTCCTGCACATACCATGAATACAAATAACACAAATATCTTTTTCATTACTTTCAAAATGAACCATAGGTAACTTTAGTCCATCCGTTGTATAAGCATCACTAATAAATTCAATATTTTTCATACTATTTTTCCTTTCTTTCAATTAGTCAGTTGCGACTGTCCAATTCATAAATGACACTTGTGACACTTATTTTTGGGTGGGATACACCTGATTTTTCGTGTCATTCCTGTCATTTTAATCTACAATATCACTAACTTTGATATTGTAATATTCTGCTAGTTTCTTTACTACATCATTATTTATTTTTCTTTTACCATTTTCATATTTATTATAAGTAGATTTATCCACTTCTAAATATTTTGCTATATCATCTTGTGTTTTGTTATTTTCTAGTCTTAAACTTTTGATTCTTAATCTTACTTTACTTTGTATCTTATGTTCTTGTTTTTCTAAATAATCTTTCATAGCATTTGGATTATTCAGATCTACTGCAATATATTTTTGTTTATCATTTGCTACTGCATTTGAATAAGTAAATAATTGTTTTTGTTCTTTTAAAGTTAATTCAGGCATATCTTCAAAAAAATAGTTTGTTGATACTTTATAAAATTTTGCTAAATCTCTTAACATTTGTAATGGAACAGTCCTATTACCTATCTCATAATCTTTATAAGTATTCCTATTTACTCCAATAACTCCACATATTTCTTTTTGAGATAAATTAAACTGACCTCTTAATTCAGCCATATGTTTTCCTATAACTACATTAATAGTATCTTTATCATTTTTCCCCATAAGAATGCCTCCTCTTCGTTTATAATTATAACATATGTTGGTGCATTTTGTCTATTTTATATTAAATTTTGTTAAAAATAATTATTTTTTAATTTTTATGTTGACATTTTACACCGAAAGTATTATATTGTAATCATTAGGTGCATATTGGCACTTTTAAAATAATATCGAAATTGACAATTTGCACCTATTTGTTCTTTGAAAACTATATAGAGTTGGACATCGCCGATATTCTGCCGACTCGTTAAATAAATGCAAGGCAAAATAACCTCTATTGGCACGAGAGTTGTAGATTAACTAAAATCTTCGTTACATATATGGCTAATCACTATATATACATCCTTAAAGGGAGTTGTTGGTAACACTAAAACCATCAAATGAAAGAAAGTGAGGTGAATAAATGAATGCAAAAGAAACTTTAACCTTAATATCAAAGCAATGGTGTGATTTAAACGATTTAAGAAAACTTACAGGTTTAGGGAAAAATAATGCTATTAAATTAAAAAATGAAATAAAAATTGATTTAGAAAATAAAGGTTATCAATTACCTACTAGTAAATTACTTCCAATGAATGAAGTTGTAAGTTATCTAAAAATAAATATCAGTTATCTTCAAAAAATGTCTAAAGAAGTTATTAACTAGAAAGGAGTTTTAAATGAAAACAATAAGTGAAATGAGAAAAGAAGTAACAAAAAAAGACTTCATAGTTGATAACCTAATGAAATCTAAAGGATTATATTGTCTTGTTGCAAGACCAAAGGTTGGCAAGTCGCTACTCGCACTTCAACTTGCTAACTCTATCGCAACAGGGACAACATTTCTAGGATTTAGGACAAGTCCATCTCCTGTCTTATATATTAGCACAGAAATGAATTCTACACAAATAATTGATAGAATTGATAAGATGAACTTAAGCTTTAATGATGACAATTTCGTAATGATAGAACAAAATCCAAGTGAAAGAAAATTAAATTTAATGGATTTACAACTACAATTTCAAACATTTTCTAATGAATATAATGGTAAATTTGTAATCATAGATATGTTTAGTGGGATTGATTTAAACAATGGTTATGACCTAAATAATTATCAAGATATGGGACAAGTTGTGATTCCAAAATTTAGAGAATTATGTAAAAAATATGACTTCACTATTCTTCTAGTTCATCACTTAAATAAGAATAATACTTCCTTAGGTAGCACTGCTATTGATGGATCAGTTGATGGAAAAATTACTTTAAAACAAGATTCCAACCTAAAGAATAAAATCATTTTAAATTATGAAAGTAGAGATTATGAAGGATTAGATTTAGTTCTAAAACGAAATGATAATTTATTATTTGAACTATCAGAAGTCGAATGTGATGACTTAAATTATAATATACTAACTTTTCTAAATTATGCGATTAAACAAAAAGATTTTTCATTCTCTGCATCGGATATAACAAGTAAATTAAATTTACAAATTACTCCGTCAGCATTTGGAAAATTATTAAATAACAATATAGCGAATTTAGAAAAAGAGGGACTTCATATTGAGCAAAAAAGAACCGCTACTGAAAGAGTTTACATCGCAAAATATGAAGAACCAACTTATGAAAATGAATAATTTTCATAATAGTTTTTGTAACTTTTTTGTAAAAAGTTATATGTAAAAAATGAACGAGGCACGTTTTGTTGCAAAGCAATGAAAGTGGCGATAGTGAATATTTTTACAATTATGAAAGGTACTACCCTTTCATAATTTATTAAATAATAAGTGCCTAGCAGGTGATTATTATTTAATCTTGTTTATAAGCATTTGCCTTTACGTTAGTTTAGGCATTTGCGAGTTAAACAAGCATGGGGTTATTAGGGAACTCCCTAATCTCACATGGGCTATGCCCTAGTGAGATAGGTCTAAAAGACCTCAAATACCAAAGAAATACAAGCAAAGGAGGAATTAAATGTATGATGGCAAACAAGTTGTACGAATAGAAAATCAGTATAAAAAAGCTGACCTTTATAATATTGGTATTGAAATGACTAATAGAAAAGGCACAGGAAATTATGATAAAGAAAGAACACAATTTAATGTAGAATATGTATCACTTACTCAAAATAATTTATATCAAGAAGTAAAACATAATTTAAAAAATCGAAATATAGAATATTTAAATAAACCAAGCACTAACTTACTAAATGGTGTAACATTCACAAGTGGACCTAAATTTTTTCAAGCACTTGGAATGGAATTTATAGATAGCGGTAGAACTTATCGCACAGGAGATAAAAAGGGTCAGACAGTAATGATACCAAATATAAAATCTAAAGAAGATATACCAAATACTGTATCATTTTTCTTTGATTGTTGTATGGAATTTCTAAAAGATTATGTTGGAGAAGAAAATATAATACTCTCCCAAATTCATTATGATGAGGATACACCGCATCTTCAAGCATACTTTGTTCCTGTTGTTGATAAAGTAAAAAGAAAATGCTATGTCAAAGATAAAAATGGAAAAGTAGTAAAAGAAGAAATAATCAAAAAAGATGGTACTACTTCTATTGTTCCTAAACTACTTCGTGATGACAAAGGCAAAATTATTTATGAAGAGATTAAAGGAAAATTTCTAAACTGCGACCAGTTTTGGAAAGATAGAGGTGGCAAATTATCTTTTCATCAGATGCAAAATGATTTTAATAAATTTATAACTGAAAAAGGTTTTAATCTCTATCGAGGAGACATTGGAGCAAACAAACAAAATCAATCTAAATTAGAGTACGATATAGCCGAAAAAAAGGCTGAATTAGAAGAATTAAATCAAGAAAAGGAAAATACCTTACAAATAATCGAAAACTCCAAAAATGGACTTAAAAACCTGGAAAAAGAAGTTGATAAAGATTTACTAAATCCTGTAAAAAGAAAACTAGGTGGCTATAAAGAAGATGATGTATCTAAAATTATAGAATACACTAAAGGTCTAGAGCATAAAGTAGTTATTCTATCAACTGATAACGATAACAAAGATTTGATGATTGATAAATTAACAAAAGAAAATAAGACATTTAAAAATAATAGTGAACTAATCAAGAAAAATAAAATCATTAAAGAACAAAAATCTACTATCAATGAACAAAAGCAAGAGATTGGTAGATTAAGTGAATTGGTAGATATTTTAAATAATAACATTGAAAGTTTAAAACTAAAATTTGAGCATGAAATTGAAAAATGGAAGAATCTATTTAAAAAAATGTGTAAGGCAATAGACAAAGTTTTAGGTAGAGATAAACCTAAAGAACGTTTGGAAGATTATGAAGATATTGCTGATGCAATTAACTATGGCTACTATAACAAAAATAACGATAAGGACAAAGATGATTATGAAATTGGAATATAGAAAGGTTGTGATAATATGGCAGTTATTTTATTAAATAAGAAAGAATGGACTAAAAATGGTCGCAAATGGATTTTTTATACAAGATACAAGGACTTAAATGGTAAAACAAAACAATATAAATCAAAAAAATTCCTTAACAAAAAAGAAGCACAAGAAGCAGAAAAAGTTTTTGCTTTAGAATTTGATAAATATAGACCTGATAACAATATGACTTTTAAAGAGTTATACCTCGCCTTTTATGAATATCAAAAAGACAAAGTAAAAGAAACTACTTTAAATACTTACAAAGATAGAATGAGATATATGGCTCTTTTAGATAATATCAAGGTTAAGGATTTTAGTTTACAACACTTTGAAATGTGGCGAAAGAAAATTTTAGAATACCCTTTATCGAATAGGACTAGAAATTATATTTATAAGTTTTTAAAAACGATTATGAATTTTGGTACAAAGTGGTATGGTTTAAATTTTAATGAAATTTATCCTAAAATGACAAACTTCACAGATCCAAATGAAATTAAAAAAGAAATGGAATTTTGGACTTATGATGAATTTAGTAAATTTATTGCCAAAGAAGATAACTTAACATTCAAGTGTCTATTTAAAACATTATATTTCTGTGGACTTCGTAAGGGAGAAGCTCGAGCATTAAATTGGAATGACATCAATTTTACAAACAATACAATTAGAATAAATAAAGGACTTAATGATAATGTAAATAGAAAGAAATACACCATTACAAGTCCTAAAACTCTAACAAGTAATAGGACTCTACCTATACCTAAAGAGTTAGTTAATGATTTAAAAGAATTAAAGCAAAATGCTATGAGTTATACTAATTTCCAAGAAAATTGGTTTGTATTTGGTAATGCTACCCCTCTTGGAGATGATGTTATTAGAAGAAGAAAAAACAATAAATGTAAAGAAGTAGGTGTTAAAGTTATTAGAATCCATGATTTTAGACATTCTTGTGCTTCACTTTTAATCAATAATGGTGCAGACATAACACTTGTTGCTAAATATTTAGGACACTCTAAAATTGATGAGACATTAAATACCTACTCTCACATGTTTAAGAACAAACTAGACAATATCATTGGTCTTATTGATAAATTAAATGATACTAGAGAACAAAATATTGAGTGTGATAATTCAAATGATTATAAGAACAATAAAGATGACTTTGAAATGAGTTTATAATAAAAATAAGGAATTTGGTTTATATGCCAAGTTCCTTATTTTTTTATGCTTTTAAATTAGAAAAAATTTAAAAATGCTACCTAATTGCTACCTAAAGCACATTTTTTAGTTTTGGCTTTTTAGAAAACCCTTATAAATAAAGGGCAAAATAAATGGAGCACATTTAATCGTGCTCCTTCAGGGGGTTTTGGTTGACAACTATCCACATTTTATTCCGTAAATAGTTATCTTGCGTGACATCCATCACGCTATTATAACTATACAGTAAAAATAAAATTTTGTCAAGTTGAGAAAAGCTACTTTAAGAAAGTATCTTAATCTGTTCTATGTACCCTTTTAAAATCTCATTTCCCTCTATTTTTCCATTGGAAATATAAGCTTCACTATCTTCTTTTGCACGCATTAAAATGGAAAAATCTTTTTTTAAATCAGCAATTTGAAACTGCATATCACCACTTTGACGCACACCAAATAAATCACCACTTCCACGCAATTTAAAATCTTCTTCACTAATTTTAAATCCATCTGTTGTCTTTGTTAGAATAGAAAGTCTTTCTTTTTCAATATCACTAATTAAAATACAATATGATTGTAAATCATTTCTTCCAACTCTTCCTCTTAACTGGTGCAATGCAGATAAACCAAAGCGCTCACTATCAAAAATCACTATCATTGTTGCATTCGGAACATCAACCCCTACTTCTACTACTGTTGTACTAATTAAAATTTGAATTTTATTTTGTTCAAAATTCAACATGACCTCCTCTTTTTCTTTTGGAGTCATTTTCCCATGTAATACACCAATTTGATAAAATCTTCCAAATGCCTTTTTCATCTTTTCCTCTAATAGTGTCACATTCTCTAAATCTATTTTTTCACTTTCCTCTATTAGTGGTGCTATTACATATACTTGATGACCTTTTTTCAGCTCTTGATACATACTTTCTAATACATCCCTAATTTCAGAATTCTTTTTTAATGTTGTAATAATAGGAAGTCTTCCATTTGGCATTGTATGAATATTTGAAACATCCATATCACCATAAATTGTTAATGCATAAGTTCTTGGAATTGGCGTTGCACTCATATATAAAATATCGGGTGTTGTTCCTTTATTTTTTAAATTACTTCTTTGATTGACTCCAAAACGATGTTGCTCATCTGTGATTACTAGGCCTAAGTTTTGATACTCCACTCCATCGCTAATTAAAGCATGAGTTCCAACAACAATAGAAATTGTTCCTTTTCTCAAACCTTCATAAATTTCTTTTTTCTCTTTTGCTTTGGTCTTTCCAGTTAAAATTGCTACATTAATTTCATATGTCTCAAAAATCTCCACTAACTTCTTATAATGCTGTCGAGCTAATATTTCAGTTGGAGCCATTAACGCACTTTGATAGCCACTTAAATGATTCATATACATTGCAATAAAACTTACAATTGTTTTCCCACTTCCTACATCTCCTTGAACCAAACGATTCATTCTTCTTGGTTCTTTCAAATCTTTATAAATTTCTTTTACACAATTAAATTGGTCATCAGTAAGAGTGAATGGTAATTTATTTATAAACATTTCTATTTTCTGAAATGAAAGTTCTCTTTTCAAACCACAATCATGTGTTTTCTCCTGTTTCAAATAGTTCATTTTTAGCATGAATAAAAATAATTCTTCATATTTAGCTCTAAGAAGTGCAGATTTCAAAGAATTCGTATTTGTTGGAAAATGAATTTGTTTTAAACTTCTTTCTTTATCCATAAATTGATATTTTTCACGAATTCCTTCTGGAATATAATCGGTTATACAAATATCTTCTTTGAATATTTGCTCTAAATAAGAACGAATTTGTTTTCCTCCTATACCTCCATAAGAATGATATACAGGATCAATTCTAGGCGTTTTTGGCAATGGCATTAAATAAATATCATTTGCTACAATTGTATTATGTTTTGGGTCATACTTTCCAATAACAGTTACAGTAGTTCCAACTGAAAGCTTGCTTTTTAAAAATGCTCGATTAAAAATAACAACTTGAAGTAATTTTCCTTCTATAGCAAATCGAAAATTCATTTTATCTAAACGTCTATTAATATGAAACACAGATGGAACACTTTCTATTAAGCCATCAATTACAATCTTATCATCTTGCTTTAATTCTTCTATATTGCTTTTCTTTAGAATATCATAACGAAATGGATAATAGAACAATAGATCTTCTGATGTCACGATTCCTAACCTCTGTAATGTATTTTTTGTTTTAGGACCAAGTCCTTTAATTTCCTCTAATTGTTTCATACAATCACCAGAAACATTATACCGAACATTTTTTCGTAAATCAAGCAAAAAAAATTTTTTTCTGCAAAAAATGACAAAAAAGGTTGACAAATAACCTTTTTTCTATTAGTATATACAGTACCAATTCGAATTAGACGAATTGGCGCTAGTATCACACTAGCCAACCCCTTTTTATTCTTTTATAGGAGTGGTCTTCAGGGGGCCACTCTTTTTTTGTATTTATAAAATTCGAAAGAATATAATTACTAATAGGAGTTGATGCTTATGAATTCTCATTATCAATATATAAGTAAAAAAACAAAATGTGAAGAAATTCCAATTACTTTTCCCTATCAACATCAAAATTTTCAACCTGGAATAGAAAACTATATGATACCTAGACCTATTAGCGAAAATCCAAATACAAATCACTGCGGAAAGCTTACTGATAAAGTCGCTTTTATTACAGGTGGAGATAGTGGTATAGGAAGATCCATTGCATATTTATTTGCAAAAGAAGGTGCTGATATTATATTTGTTTATCTTTCTGAACAAGAAGATGCAATGGAGACAGAAAGGCATATCCAAATGCTTGGTAGAAGATCACTTTCTATTATGACAGATTTAACAAAAGAAGAGAATGCAATTGAAGCAGTTCAAAAAGCAATTCAAACATTTGGTCATATTGATATTTTAGTAAATAACTGTGGGGTTCAATTTTTACAAGATAGTATTCTGGATATTAGTGACATGCAACTAAAAACTACATTTGCAACAAACGTCTTTTCTTATTTTTATGTAACCAAAGCTGCTCTTCCATATTTACCCAAAGGGAGCTCTATCATCAATACAGCTTCTATTACAGCTTATAAAGGAAATAAACAATTATTAGATTATAGTGCTACAAAAGGAGCTATTGTCTCTTTCACTCGTTCTCTTGCTTTAAATTTGGTCAAACAAGGAATCAGAGTAAATGCTGTTGCTCCTGGTCCAATTTGGACTCCTTTAATCCCGTCTTCTTTTAGTGCAGAAGAAGTAACTACATTTGGAGCTTATACAAGTAAAGTTCCTATGGAACGAGCTGGAGAGCCATTTGAAGTAGCTCCTAGCTATCTATTTTTAGCAAGTGATGATTCTTCATATATGTCAGGTCAAATATTACATCCAAATGGTGGAGATATTGTTGGTTCATAAAAAAATTCAGAAAAATTTCTGAATTTTTTCTTTATTGTAATTTCAACCGCACCATTTTAATCATAATTTAATTCTACCTC
>CANEDJ010000014.1:0-29800 GCA_947426265.1 uncultured Mycoplasmatota bacterium
AATACATTTCATATAAAATTAAAAGACTGTTCTACATATTTGTCAACAGTCTGAAGATAGTGAAATGTCACTATCTTTTCATACCTTTTTTAAGAAATCACCAATTTTTTCCGGCTTTTCTTTCTTCTTTATATTTCTTTCTTTTTTTCTTTCTTAAATCTCTTTCTATTTTTCTATCCAAATTCCTCTCTTTTATTAAAGTCCTATAATATTTTTCTTCCTTTTCCTTTTGCTGTTTTAGTAAAAACTTATTATAACCAGTATATATACTAGCATATGAATTAATTTCTATTTTAATTGGGGTTTTAGTTTCTTTTTTTATCATATTTATAAATGTAAGCTGTTGAAGCTTTTTTAAATTATTATAACCACGCTTATCAAAATAAAATACCTTTACTTCATGATTATCATTCAATTCAAATTCAATTTTATTTTGATATAAATTAAATTTAATCACATTATTTTTAAAATCAATTCTCCCAAAAACTGATTTCAATTCTTCCCAGCAATCTGTTTTACGAATTCGTCTCGATTTAATCATATAAATAACTTTATAAATCGGAAAAGATAACAGAAACCCAATTATTGTAGCTAACACTGTCACTAATAACGAAACCAAAGGCGCTGAAATAATTAAAATAATAGCACCAAAAAATAAAGCTTTCAAAAAATCCCATAAAATAAAATCGACACTCTTATATGTTATATAATACTCAACCATTGGAGCTACTATAGAACCTAAAAGCATAAGTACAAAACACAACCAAAATGTACATTTAAATGTAAATTCAAATAACTCTGATAAACCATCTTTTATCTTTATAATAAAGATACAACAAGAAATCAATAATGATAATCCAATTCCTATCCATATGCCTATAACATCACTATCTGTATTCATCAGTGACTTAAAAAAAGACCAATTGACAAGCAACAATATTCCAATTCCTATAATAGGCGCAAAAATTGTAATTAAAATATCATCTTCAAAATCTATTTCTTCTACTAAATATTTTCTTCCCATACTCCTACTACTTCTCCCTTTTGTTATTATATCATTCATATCTTTAAAATTATATTTCAAAATAATCTAAAATAAAACCCTCGCAAACGAGGGATTTTCTCAATATGGGGCAAGTATAGGGATTCGAACCCTAGCATAATGGAACCACAATCCACCGTGTTAACCCCTTCACCATACTTGCCATCTATAAGTCATCTGACTTACGGATACTATTTTATCAAGGATTTCTCATTTTGACAATACCTTTTCTAACAAATGAATAGAATTTCCTAAAAATATGGATAAACACCCATTACAAACTGCCCAAATATCATAAAATGAAAGCGAGAGGTGAAAAAATGAATTCTTACAATGAAAGAGAGTATCAAGACAATAGAAATTTGACAGCTATGAAAAACACAGTAGCTGGTGCTAATAACAACAACTTTAACAAATGTAACTATATACAACAAGTAAATCCAAATGATCTATATGGAGCTTATGCAGGATTTATCAGAGGTAATATGTACCCAGACCTATATAACCAATACAAAATTTCAAGACCATTTGAAATAGAACCCATGAATGAGCAAGCAGAGCTTCTAACTTATGTTGATGCTTACTGTTTTGGAGCCCACGATATCAATCTATACCTAGATACTCATCCAAACGATAGAGCTATGATAGAGCTATATAACCAATATCGTATGGAATATAAAAATGCTTTAGACCAATATGAAAAACAATTTGGGCCTATCACAGTTGATAGTGACGCTATTTTAACTCTTCCATGGGCTTGGAACAACTCACCTTGGCCATGGGAAAATAAATAAGGAGGAGAAAGATATGTGGAAATACGTAAAAAAATTACAATATCCAGTAAACATTAAAAAACGTGATCCAAAACTTGCCAAATATATTCTAACACAATATGGGGGGCCAGCAGGAGAACTTGCTGCTGCATGGCAATACTTAGACCAACGCTACACAATGCCTGATGATAGGGGAAAGGCACTACTTACTGATATTGGTACTGAAGAACTTGCTCATGTTGAAATTATTTCAACAATGATTTATCAACTTATGGAAGGAGTTACTCCTGAAGAGTTAAAAGCGGCTGGCATGGGAGAACAATATGCACAATTCGGAACAGATTTATTCCCATCAGATAGCTTTGGAAATCCTTTTTCTATGACATACATAAAACTTTCTGGAGATTATATTGCAAATATTGAAAGTAATATGGGAGCAGAACAACGTGCCAGAGCAACCTACGAACACTTAATGGACTTAACAAATGATCCAGACGTTTTAGCACCTTTAGCATTCTTAAGAGAAAGAGAAATTGTTCACTATCAACGTTTTAAAGAATTAAGAAATTACTATTTAGAACAAAAAGAAAAAGCAGGGAAATAACTAGAGAGTTTATAGAAATTTCTATAGACTCTTTTTATATTATGTAGATAAAAAAAGTTTAAATAATGAAAATCCACAGAATTGTTAAAATCTTTTGAAAATTTTGTATTCAAAAATAGTTTTCTTGTGGATAAAACTTATGAAATAAAATAAATTTCAGTGGAAAAATAGATAATCATTCACAATAAATCTATAATTCTGTGCAAAAAAACTTACCAGTTGGTAAGTTATGCTCTATTGTCATTAGAATTAAAATTTCTTTTTGAATCTTTTCTTTTATCACGACAGTTTTTACATCTTTTAGGTTCATTTGTAAAACCTTTTTCTTCATAAAACTCTTGATCTCTTACAGTAAAAGTAAATTCTTCACCGCAATCTTGACAAACGATAATCTTATCTTGTTTTTCCATAGTGCACCCTCCTTTTCGATTTGATTTAATACTTATTTAGGACCTCTCAAAATCTTTTGGAAAGTGACAGAAATAATTATTAACCAAACATAATATAACACAAATTCCTTAAATAAACAAGCAATTTATTATAATCTATGTCATTCATTTTACAAATAGAACCAAAACAAAATAGGCGCATATAATAATTTAGAGGTGTAACATGAAAAAAGTATTATTATTATTTGGTGGAAACTCAAGTGAACACTTAGTTTCTTGTAAATCTGCAAAATCTATTTTAGAACATATTGACTACAAAAAATATCATGTAACTACAGTTGGAATATCAAAAGAAAATGAATGGTATTTATATCATGATTCAATAGAAAATATAACTGAATGGCAAACAAAGAAAACACGAAGAATCGATTCTATTATTCGTTTTTTAAAACAATTTGATATTGTTTTTCCAATTCTTCATGGAACAAATGGAGAAGACGGAAAAATACAAGCTTTATTAGAACTTTTCCACATTCCATATGTTGGATGTAATTCTAAAATCAGCAGCATTGGAATGGATAAACATTACTTTAAAATATTATTATCCCACTTTCATATTCCTGTTGTCCCTTTTTTATTATATGACAAAAAAATGTCTTTTAAAGAAATTCAAAATTGCATTCCCTATCCAATCATCATTAAACCATGCAATGGCGGTTCCTCTATCGGAATCACAATTGCAAATAACAAAAAAGAACTTAAAAAAGGAATTAAAATTGCTGAGAAATATGATTCCAAAATTCTACTAGAACCATTTTTAAAAATGCGAGAATTAGAGTGTGCTGTTCTAGAAAATAAAAAAAGATTCACAATATCACCAATTGGAGAAATTCGTTCTGATCATGCCTTCTATGATTATGAAGCTAAATATGTAGATAACTCCAGCAAAGCAGAATTGGCAATCAACATTCCAGAAGACGTCACCATAAACATACAGAAAATCGCCGCTTCTGTTTCTAAACATCTTGAAATTCAAGGGCTTTCCCGAATTGACTTCTTCTACCTTCCTGATCAAAATAAAATTTATGTTAATGAAATCAATACCATTCCTGGATTTACAACAATCAGTATGTATCCAAAATTACTTACCAATGAAAAATTTACCTACCAAGATTTAATTACTACATTAATAGAAAATGCACATTACTAATTCTTTTCATTTAGGTGATAATAGTATTCCAATGTATCTATACTATAATTCATAATTTTGCCACTTGGTAAAACTAACATTCGATCAATTCCAATACTTTCTACAAAAGAAGGATTATGACTTACTAGAATAATAGAACCTTCATATTCTCTAAAATTTTCTCCTATAATCTTTTGTGTTTCTGGATCTAAATGATTTGTTGGTTCATCTAATAAAAGCAAGTTTCCTTTTTGTAACATAACTTTACATAAAGCAATACGTGCTCTTTCACCAGGCGATAAAACCCCAGCCTTCTTAAATACTTCATCACCATAGAAAAGAAAACTACCCAAAAGAGTTCGAAGCTCTTTTTCACTATAACCACTTTTATCAATGTTCTCCAAAACTGTTTTATTCATATCCAATAACTCTTGTTCTTGTGCATAATATGCAAGATCAGTCTTACTTCCAAACCAAATATTTCCTTCTTGTGGTTTTAACTCACCAATCAACAATTTCAACAAAGTTGATTTCCCTACACCATTTTCTCCGACAATTAAAAATCGTTCTTTATTATTAATTAAAAAAGAAAGATTATGATATAAATTAGGATTTTCGGGATAATGAAACGAAATATTATTGACTTTAAGTGGTATTTTAGAACCTTCTCGAAGTGGTCGAATTCTAATTCGTACCTTCTTTCTTACTTCATCGCGTGTTACCTTTTCACTCATTTTTTTGGCCAATAATTTCTCTCTACTTTGTGCAATCCGTTTTCTTTTACCTGAAGAATTAGAATATTGCAGAATAAACTCTCGAAGCTCTGCTTCTTCTTTTTCTTGTTTCAAAATAAGTCTCTCTTTTGCTTCCTTTTCTTTTTCTAGCTTCTTCATAAATGTTGTGTAATTACCATCATAAGTAATAATATGATGCTGCATTTTATCAATATACATAATCTTATTTGTAATAGTATCTAGAAAATCAATATCATGAGAAATAACCAAAACCATACCACGATAGCTTTTTAAATAATTGATTACAAAATCTCTAGTATCTACATCCAAATGGTTGGTTGGCTCATCTAAAAGCATAATTTCTGGATTAGAATAAAGAAGATGAGCAAATGCAATTTTTGATTTTTGACCACCTGATAAGTCGACTAGTTTCATATCTAATAGATGACTATCAATATTCATATGATCAATAAGTTCAAATAAAATATTCTCACATTTGTAACAATCATAATATTCTAGCAATTCTTGAACTTCTCCTATTTTTCGGAGTAATCTTTTTTGTTCTTGTTCATTCGCAGTTGCGACTTCTATATAAAGCGTTTCTAACTCTTCATTCAATTTTCCTATTGGACGAGCACTCATCAAGTAATCAAAAACAGTTGTATTGTTATCTTCTAATATGATTTCTTGTGGCAAATATCCTATTCGCTTTTTTTTAGAAACAATAATGCTACCGCTATCCAACTCTTGCTCTTTTAAAATCACTTTAAATAAAGTCGTTTTTCCTGCTCCATTTACGCCGATTACTCCAACTTTATCATTTTCTCCAACCTGAAAGTTAGCATTTTCGTATATCTTTTCCATATTAAAAGATAAACATAGATTTGTACCCCTCATAGATATCACCATATCGTATTTTATCACAAAGGTAGAAAAGAGCAAAGAAAAAAGAGCATTTTTACTCTTCGATAATTTGTTGCAATCTTCTCTTATAATCTTCAATCTTATCTTGATATTCTAAATTTGAAGATTTCAACTCTTCCTTCTCATTTTCTAACTTTATATTTTCCCTCAAAAGCGCCTCTTTTTCTTGCTCTAATTGAGAAACTTGGCTTTCACAATCTCGTAATTCTTCAGAACAATATTTGTCATCCTCCTCTTCTCTATGATTCATCGCTTCTTCCTCTTTCTGATAATTTTCTTTTAAAATTTGAATATTTTGTTCTGTTGCATAAATTTTAACATTGATATCATTTAACATTCCATAATTATAAATCTTCCTATGTTTTAAATTCTCTATCATTACGGAAAGTAAATGCTGATTGATAATTACATACGGCTTTTCATAATAGATAAGTGAACTGTTTATTTCTGTTGGAAATAGAACCTCTATATATTCTTTATAATAATTTATTTCAATCTTAACTTCATTTCCTAGTGTATCATCAATCATATATTCGGCTTTCGGCCAAAAGAGAAAATGCATATCATTTTTCATTTCATAAGTTTTTGATATTGTATCTATAGAAATCTGCTCTGGTACTTCATCCACAAATGTAAGAGAACTCATATCTAATAATAAGATTCCAAAAGAAGACCCTAATCCAACAACAGAAGCTAGAAATGTTACCATAAGTCTCTTTTCACTTGTCTTTCGCTTTATTATAAGATTAATTAATATCTCTAGTATTGTTAAAACTAAAAGAATGCAAAAAGTAATTCCAACCAATACACTAATATAGAAAACTCCCTTAAATAAATAAAATAAATAGATGAATAATCCTGCACAAAGAAAAAACAAAATAAATAAAGTTAATAAAATAATGAAACAAATAAATGATTTTACAAAAAACATAACTATTTTTTCTAGAAAGTGAAACAATATGTCGATATTATTTGCTATTTTTTTCTCTTCTTTTACAATTTTTACTTTTTCCACAACCACTTCTGTTTTTTCTATATCTTCTTTTTCTTCATACTTTTTCCTTTTATATTTTGGATTATCTAAATATAGAATTCTAAATACATAAATAAAAATTACTAAAAAGAGACTCCAATAACAGCAGTTAATCACAAATTGAATAATGTGACTTCCAATTTGAAATAAATCATTTTGTGTAGAGTGAATTGTTAAATGAAACAATTTTTCTATATCACTAAATAAAAATCGAAACAGCAATAAAATCAAAGCTGTTATTCCCATTACTACAATACAAGTCATTAACTCTTTTTTTGTCATTGACTTTCGTAAATCATTTGTTTCATTCACTAATTCTAAAATACTATCAACAAATGTATAAATATTGCTTTTCTTTTTTTCATCAATTTTAATTTCTGTTATTTCATCATTTGTTAAATCATCCAAGCTGCATTTAAATATTTTGCACATAGAAAGTAATTTATCCATTTCAGGATAAGTAGTACCAGATTCCCATTTTGATACAGACTGTCTGGTAACATCTAATAAGTCTGCTAATCCTTCTTGTGATAAACCATTTTCCTTTCTTAATTTTTGAAGTTTTTTATTAAAACTCATTTTTCTCACCTCTTGCTCACATTTTACTACAGAACGCTGGTTGCGTTCTACCAAATTTTGGTTGTTTTAACAGTAATTTTCGGTTGCTTTTTTATCATTATGCAAGAAAAAAGAGTTTTAGAACTCTTCTTTATACTTTTTCGTAACTGTTTTTGCTCTTTCAACTGCTAATGTATCATTTGGAACATCTCTTGTAATGGTAGACCCTGCTCCAATAAAACTATTTTCTCCTACTTCAATAGGTGCAATTAAATTCACATTACAACCAATAAAGGATCCATCTTTTATCATAGTTTGATGTTTTTCTTTTCCATCATAATTAGCAGTTACAACTCCACATCCAATATTAACATTTTTACCAATTACAGTATCTCCAATATAAGATAAATGTGGAATTTTCGTCTGATCATCAATCTGAACATTTTTAAGTTCTACAAAAGAACCAACTTTAATATTATCTCCAATGATACAATTAGGACGAATATGACTATAGGGACCTATATTACAATAAGCTCCTATCTTACTATCTTCTATATGTGAATGATAAATAATTGTATTATCTCCTACTTCTACATTTTTTAAATAGCATCCCATATGAATGACACAATTCTTACCTATTTTTGTTTTTCCTTCTAATACAACATTAGGATAAATTGTCGTTTCTCCCTCAATTACAACACCATCTTCAATATAAGTATGACTTTGATCAATATAATTAACCATTTCTTCCCTCTTTTTTCTTTTGGAAATTTCCAGCAATATGCGTCACTCTTTTCCTTGAAAGAAAACGAGTCCCTAGTATTGCACATTTCATTTTAAAACCTGGAATAATAATCAATTTTCTTTTTAACATCTTTTCAATTGTATATTCTGCAACATCATAGCTTTCTAATCCTGGCATCGCAAATTTTACGCCAGCTACTTTATTGAAATGGGTATCAACTGGCCCAGGACACAAAGCGCCAATATAAACATGACTTCCAGCCCTTCGAAGTTCTTCATTTAAAGCCTCTGTAAAATGAAGGACATATGCCTTTGTTGCATAATATGTTGCCATATAAGGACCAGACATAAATCCTGCTGCACTTGCAACATTTAAAATATATCCCTTATCTTTTTCTTTAAAATCCTTCAGAAACTGTTTTGTAAGAGCCTGTACTGATTTGATATTTAAATCTATCATATCTAATTCTTTTTCTAATTTTATACTTGTAAATTCTCCAAATAACCCAAATCCAGCATTATTAATAACAATGTCAATATCTTGCTTTTTTACTTTGTTATACAATTTCATACAATTAAAAGTGCTAGCTAAATCCATGGAAATGATTTCTGCCTCGATTCCAAAACCCTTTTTTGGATGCTCTAATTCTTTCTTTAATTTTTCTAGTTTTTCTTTCCTTCTAGCAACTAAGATTAGATTATATCCTCTTCTCGCTAATACTCTCGCCATATCTGCTCCTAATCCAGAACTTGCCCCTGTAATTAATGCCAACATTTTTATCATCTCCATTCTTTATTTCATTATAGCGTATTATTTTACTTTTGT
Source organism: uncultured Mycoplasmatota bacterium (assembly GCA_947426265.1). Lineage (GTDB taxonomy): Bacteria > Bacillota_I > Bacilli_A > RF39 > UBA660 > MGBC102946. Next base: position 8,817 of record CANEDJ010000014.1, read on the forward strand.
AACGAAAAAAAAGAAAATTTCTATAATTTTCCATTATTTTATAAGTTCTTTCAAAATTTGATAATTTTTTATCAAAATTTCTTCTTTCATTGCACAATTTGCAGAACTTGTTGAAGGCAAACAAATTGATTGTATGCCTATAATTGGCAATATATATTTCTGATATAAGAAGTCAGCTTTTTTTCCAGTTGTAATAATATATTTAATATTCGTTTTTTGAATTAATCTTTTTATATCATTTACTTCTACATTTGAAATAGAACTATCACTAGCTCCTTCTATATCACAGCTTTTTATAACATCCCAAAGAGCAATATGATATTTTAAAACGAAATGTTTCTTTTCTTCTATTGAATTTGGAATGGCCTCCTCAAAAATTTTAGCTAACAATTTCCAAAAACGATTTTGAGGATGTCCATAATAAAATCCAATTTCTCGGGACTTTGGTGAAGGCAAGCTTCCTAAAATTAATACTTTAGAATTTTTGTCAAAAACGGGTTCAAATGGATGTATAACAAAAACTTTCATTCTTTTACTAAGGATCCCAAATAAATTTTAGATAGCAAATCACAATAATCACTAAGAGATAAATCCATAATCATCATTTCATCAGGTTGTTCTTCTAAAATTGTAGTTATAAAGGTTTTCATATCTTCTCTTATAGAATAGCTCAATTCTATTTTCTCATTTCTTGGTAATACCATTAATAATCTAGCAATATCATTTTTATGCTTCTTTATTGTATTCGTTAATCCTGTAACGCCTTCCTTTTGTCGTTCTAAATTATCTAAATAAGCTTTGGCCTTAAATGGAATTAGATGAAATTCATCTAGAACCACAATCCCCCCAACTATCTTTTTGCCATCTAATAAAAATGAGTAATAATCATCATCTAATAAAATCGCTGATAAACTAGAAATCGAATCACTAATATGAAGCGGCGTAAGATGAGACTCTGGTATCAATTGATAGTCAGATGGTTTTCTAGTAAATAATTCTATCATTTTAGGAGCTTCTTCATTTTCTGGCTTTTCAAATCTATAATAACGTTTTTCTTCTCTTCCTCTATAAATTGATTGATATTTTCCAAATTGCACAAATTTAAAGAATTGTTTAACAAATTTTTCATCTAAATTTTCAACTATCAAAACTGTATCAAAATCTTTTGTTGCTCTAAAATCCAAACCCTTCTCTTCCATATTTAAAAAACAGGCAACCCCACCTATAATTGTATAATATTCTTCATATCCTTTGAAAAATTGTTTCCACATTTCTAATCCACGCATAAATCTATCTCCTTTAATATTGTATCTAATTCTATTTTGATTCTAGGATCATTTGTTTTTTTCAATTGTGCGTATAAAGAAATTTTATCAACCAAATTAGAAGACGACAACATTCCTGGATCATATTTCCAAATTTCAATAGCAATATAATCATTTAAATCTATAATGCTTTCATCTATCAACAGTTCTCGGTCTAGCAATTCCGAGTTTTTTCTTGAAATCGCATAAAATTCATGTTTAGAATTTATCATAGTCTTATAAGATAAAGCGCTTTCATTAGATAAATAAACAGGAATATTTGCAGGTAATGTTTTTAGATAATATGTTTTTAAAACTGGATTAATCAAAAACTCTCTTCCTTTTTCCCAAAACAGTTCCCATGAAATACATTGATAGAATTTCCTAGTATTTTCCCCAACTACTTGAACTAAATGAAATGAAAAGAGTTCTCTTAATGCTCTACTTGCAGACATTAAAGGAATTGATAACAACTTTGACAAATCTTTTACAGAAATTATCTCTTGTTTTTTCATAAGTAAATAAATATATGTAAGTTGCGCAATTGGGGAAAAAGATAATCGTGTAGGAAGATATGTTTTTAATTCTTCTATTTGCAGTCCCAAATAAGGAATATACATTTGTCTATTAACATCTATAAAAGCTATTTTATGCTGAATTAACCAATTTCTTCTTTCACTCCTAATATATTGAACTACCAAAACTGGATATGAAGTAAAATTAGCTTCAAGAAATTTAATATACTTTTCTAACTCTTTAAAATTATAGTTTTCATTTTTACAAATCAAAAAAGTAAGTTCTAAATTTTGAATTGTTGCACCATAAAATTCAAAATTCCTTTCTAAAAATAATGGTATGTTTTCAACAAAATGACAAGTTTCTAATACAATATCTGGCCCAAAGACTTCTTTTAAATATCTTTCAAATTTCATATCCCACCTCTTTATAACACTATTATAGCATAACAAATGTTATAGTGCAACAATTGTGTTATAACTCTGATAGTAATTCACTTAAAATTCGTTCTTTATCATTAATAAATAATTTATACAACTGATAATATTCTGTCTCTTCATATTTACAGGAAGAAAAAGAATGTTCTAAATCATATATCTCTGCGTTTGGATAAGAAAGTAAAATTGGAGAATGAGTTGCTATAATAAACTGTGAACCTTCATCAATTAATTGCTTCATTAAAATTAATAAACTCATTTGTCTCGTTGGCGATAATGCAGCTTCTGGTTCGTCTAGAATATATAATCCATTTTTGCCAAATCTATTTTTCATGACAGCCATAAAACTTTCTCCATGAGATTGTTCATGTAAAGATTTTCCACCATAATAAGTGAAAATTCCTCCACTATCTTTTTCTATTTCATCTAACTGAGTAGCAAAATTATAAAAACTTTCTGCTCTTAAAAAAAATTTTGTTTGAGGCAATTTAGATGTCTTTACAACTTTTATATATTGATGCAAGGAAGATATTGTATTTTTAGTACTAAAGTTAAAATTGTTTGTCCCACCTTCTCCATTCATCCCCATAGAGATTGCCATTGCTTCTATTAATGTACTTTTTCCTGATCCATTTTCTCCAATTAAGAAAGTAACTGGACTATGAAAATTGAGTATATCAAGACTCTTTAAACAAGGAATATTATATGGATATTCATCTAGATTTTCTATTTTTTCTTTTTCATATTCAATTCGTTTGACAAACATAGAAATCACCATTTTTATTATAACATATATCTTTTATCTATTGTAATTCAATATGATCATCAATACTTATTTCAATCGATTCTACTCCATCACATTTCACATAAAAATTTATTTTTAGACACTTATCATCTTCCCTAAGAATATCACAATAATATTTTGCATCACCGATTGAAATCCATCCTTGTTCATCCTCATAAATAATATCAGTTATATATTTATTAATCTCTATTTTAGTACCTATTTCTATATTTTGAAACATTTCTCTTGAAATTGTAAGTTCTAAACCTATAAATATATTATTTTCTATATTAAAAGTAATAAATGGCGCAATTCCAGTTCTTTTTTCACCATGAGAAAAAGCTACAAACTTTCCCCATGAAATTTTAATATCATATTGATCGTACTCATCATTATTTATTTTTATCATATGAACCCTCTAACTAATTATAAAAAAAGCCCATATTTATGAGCTTTCTTCACATACCTTATAAAATTCCTAACGTTTTGAGAATTGTGGCGCACGACGTGCTGCTTTTAAACCTGGTTTCTTTCTTTCTTTTGCTCTTGAATCTCTTGTAATAAATCCAGCTCTCTTCAAAGTTTTTCTGTAACTATCATCGTTTCCTTCGTTTGGTGCATCATACTCTAATAATGCTCTTGCAATTCCTAAACGAATAGCTCCAGTAGCTCCAGTAAATCCTCCACCGTTAACTTTCACTTCAATATCAAATGTATTTTCATTATTTGTTGCAACTAATGGTTGTTTTAAATCCATAACATTAGTTTCATATGGAAAAAATTCTCTTACATCTCTTCCATTTACAGTTATTTTTCCTTTACCTGGAACCATCTTAACTTGTGCAATAGATGATTTTCTTCTTCCAGTTCCTGTATAAACCTTTGCCATTTAAACCCTCCTTAGTTCAACTTCATCTCAGTTGGCTTTTGTGCCATATGTGGATGAGTTTCTCCTTCATAAACAAATAATTTTCTATACATTTGACGACCTAATCTTCCTTTTGGAAGCATTCCTTTAACAGCTCTTTCTACCATTTCTACTGGATATTTTTCTTTCATTTCGCGAGCTGTTCTTTCTCTTAATCCTCCAGTATAACCACTATGGTTATAATACATCTTAGCATCTAACTTATTCCCAGTTAAATTTACTTTTGACGCATTTACTACAATTACGAAGTCACCACAATCAACATGTGGAGTGTAAGTAGCTTTGTGTTTTCCACGAAGAACATGCGCAACTTTTGTAGCAACCCTACCAAGGTTTTGTCCCTCAGCATCAATTACATACCAATTACGAACGATGTCCTCTTTTTTTTGCATATATGAATTTTTCATCATAATTATTTTCCCTTCCTTATATTTTTCAATACCTAAATGGATTGTCCCAAGATCCATCTGGAAAAGATTTAAAATGTACCAGTTAACATTGTACTAAAAAAACTTATTTTTGTCAATTAAAATATATGTTTTTTAATCATTTTCATGCTTTTTATCTGCTATAGTCAACATTCTTTAAATAAAGACCAGATGGTGAAGCTGTAATACCTGCTTTTCTTCTATCTTTTGCTTCTAAAATATCTATAATGTCAGTACTTTTCTTCTTTCCTCTACCAATCTCAATTAATGTCCCAACCATATTACGAACTTGATATCTCATGAATCCAGTTCCAATAAATATAAAAGTAATCAAATTTTTATTTTTTGAATCTATCAACAAATTAGTTCTAATAATGGTTCTCACAAAATCTTTCTCTTCTTCTACTTTAGTAAAAGATCTAAAATCATGTGTTCCCTCTAAATATTTTAATCCTCTCATCATTTCATTCGTATCAAGATGTTCACAACACTGAAATACATAATCTTTTTCTATTGGATTATATTCTCCCATATTCACTTTATAAATATATTCTTTCCTTGTTACATCAAATCTAGCATGAAAATCATTTTCTACCCTCTCTATTTTTTTTATAAAAATATCTTTTGGAATCATCGAATTAAGAGAATGTTTTAACCTTTCCATTTCTATTTCTTTCTCTAAATCAAAATGGGCTTTCTGATTTATCGCATGAACTCCCGCATCCGTTCTTCCTGAAGCATAAAGAGATACAACTCTATCACCTGCTATTTTAAATAGCGCCTTTTCTAATTCTTCTTGTACAGTATTTCCATTTGGCTGTTTTTGATAACCTTGATATTTTGATCCATCATACGAAAAAGTCATTAAATACCTCATCCTAAAATCTCCTTTTTAATCACTACCAACAAAGCCAATAAATACATCATAACCATATAACTATCAAAAGCTTTCCAACGATTCATTCTAAAGTTAGTTCTTCTTCCGCTTTGATAAAGTCTTAAAATCATTGCTCTTCTTAAATCTTCTATTCTTTTTATCGATAAAGATAATATTTGGCCACTCATAGATTTCAAAATCATCAATCTCGTTACCATATTAGAATGATGAAAATCTACTCCTCTACTAGCTGCTGATTTTAAAATACGACTTCCTTCATCTACTACATTTGGAACAAACTGAATCGTTTCTGTAATAAAAAGCGCTATTGCAGACACATTGAGACCAAACAAGTTTAAAAAGCCTAAAAGTTTTCCAAAACCATAAATAATTTCAGTCATTGGAGTTGTTAATGTAAGCATTGTAAAATAAAATAAGATTAAAATAAATTTTATCATCAAAAAGAAACTATCTAATAATGGAATCTGAAAAATAATTCCAATTATGAATATAACTACAAAAACAGGAATAAGCAGTTTTATTGTTCTAAAATAATGAACAATTGGTATATTTGTCAATTGCAAAAATAAAAATGTAAGAATAATTAGAAAAAAGTTTAATTGCCAACTGGTAGATAAAAATGCCATAAAAATGAATAAAAAAATACACAGAATTTTTGAAATAGGATTCATTGTGTGAATTTTAGAACGTACTGGATAATATCTTCCTAACATTATATTATGAAACATGACGGTAAATATCTTTTATCAAGTCATTAACATCATCACGATATCCTAACTTGATTCCTTTCTTCTTTAATACCTGATAAGAAAATTCCATGATCATTGGTCTTACAACTTCATATTGTTCTAACAATTCGCTTTCAAATACTTCATATTTGGTTCCTTCTAAAACTTTTTTCCCCTCATAAAATACAAATAAATAATCTGCAATTTTATGTATCATATTCACATCATGTGTCACAATAACAATTGTTTTATGATATTTATTTTTAAGTAATTTAAGCATTTTTAAAAAACTTTTTTCACTAATACTATCTAGACCTAATGTTGGCTCATCAAAAATTAAAATATTTGGGTTAAAAGCTAACACAGAAGCAATGGCTACTTTTCTCATTTCTCCATTACTGAGTTTTATTGGATCTCTTTCTAAATAAGAATCGTCTAATCCAACCATCTTTAAAGAATCACTAATTCTAGAATCAATTTTATCTAATTTATATGAAAACTGTTTCATTCCAAAAGCAATTTCCTCTCTTACAGTTGGAAGAAAAAACTGATGTTTTGGGTTACCAAATACATATCCAAGTTCTACTCTAAGATTATTCACATCTTTTATTTTACAATTTTTCTCCATTTGATAATTTCCAATTTGAATGCTTCCTAATGTTGGCAACAAAAGAACATTCATTAATTCTAAAAATGTAGTTTTTCCACTTCCACATTTTCCAATAATACCATTTATTTTTCCTTCTTTTAATTCTAAATTAATATCTTCTAAAATTAATTTTTCTAAAGATGTATTTTCATTTTTACTGTAATAAACACTATCATATTTTATTTCCATATTGCATCCACCATCTCATTCATATCTAAAATCATATGATCTAATACTCCATAATACATCAATCTAATACTCAAATCAGCTAAAAATGGCAATTCTAATCCTGCTCTTTTTAATTTAACTTCTTGTTTTAAAACTTCTTCTTTTACTCCTTGTAACAATACGTTTCCGTTCTGTAAAAGAACGATATCATTTCCATATAAACTCTCATTTAAATCGTGTGTAATATTTAAAATCGTAATTCCTTTTTTGTTGCACTCTCTTAATATATTAAAAATTTTTCTTTTTGAAATTTCATCTAACATTGATAGGGCTTCATCCAAAATTATTATTTGGGGATCTATGACAAGAGCACTTGCTAATGATACAAGCCGTTTTTCACCTTCACTTAATGTATGAGGATCACATTCTAATAATGACTTTATTCCTACATAATCTGCTATCTCTTCTATTTTCTTCCATATTTCTTTTTTACTTTTATTTTGATTTTCAAGTGCAAAAGCAATTTCATCCATAACTGTTTCAGATACAAATATTTCATCTGGATCTTCAAATATAACACCTATTCTAGTCCTAATTTGTTTGATATTACTATTACATAATACCAACTCATCTATTTTAATATAACTATCTACTTTTATAAAACCTACTAAAATTTTTACCAAAGTACTTTTTCCACTTCCAATTGGACCAACTAAAGTAGTAAAACTCCCTTTTTCTAGCTTTAAAGAAAGATTATTAAAAATGTAATCAGAACTATTCATTTCATATTGATAAACTAAATTCTGAACTTCAATCATAGAATTCACCGCCAAACTTCCACTATTATAATATAAAGTGCATTTTTTTACAATAAAAAGATAGATTTCATCTTTGGATCTATCTTTTAAGCTATTTTTTCTTTTGCTAAATCTTCTACAGGTGTAACTAGTACTTGAAATTTACCATCTTGTTCTACATATAACGTTTTTTCTGCTTCATTAAATGCAAGTGATTTAAATTGGTCATGTAACGTTATGATTTTTCCGATTGCTTGCCCTAGCTCAGCTTCTGATGCATATACGCCTTCTGTTCTTCTGACCGTTTCTACTGCCGATGCAATTGTTTCAAATGGAATCTCTTGTTTAAAGTTTGGAATTTGATTTCTAATAAAGGTATAAATGGTATCCACTCTATCTCTATGCGATAATGCTTTAAATTCTTCACTCTCTTCAAGCACCGTCGTATCTATGAGTCCTAATTCTTTATTTAAGTCAATGATTTGCTTTTGATAGAGCTCATAATGTTTCAAAGTTTCTAAATAGTTTTGCTTTATAGATAATGCACTAAGCGCATTCACATTTTCTGGTCTTTTACGATATATCATTCGATCATAGGGAAGCAAAAAATTATTATATCGATCAATTGATCTATCATACCCTAAATCCATTCCACTTTTTGCATCCCAAGTTGGATCACAAGTGAATAAGCCATTGATTCCATATTTGGGATCTTGTAAATAAATAGCAGAGCGTTGATGAGCATCTTCTTTATAACTATTCATATAAACAGATACATCATACCCAGTTGCTGGAATTCCTAATTTGGTGAGGAGTCCATTTAAAAGATTTGAATAACCCACGCAAACAATTTCTTTCCCTAGAACTACTGAATGTAATTCTCTGGATTTATGTTTATCTTCTGTTGCTTCTTTATAATCTACACTTTTTACAATATCGTAAGCATATATTAATTTTTCTAATGGAGAATAATCATGTGCTTCTATTGCCACTTTATATGAGCTTAATATTTCATCCATAATAATATATTCTTTTAAACTACAACTTACCTTATCCCATTTATGATTTTCTGTTAAATGGGTTCCATATTGAACGACTACTTTTTTCGATTGCTCTCCTAATAATTCATAAATCTTTTTCATCTCGTCTACTAGGTAATCTTTTATATTTGTTTCAATTCTAATTTCTGGGATTTTATCTAAATATGGTTTTAAAAACGAAAAAACTTCCAAATATTCTTTTGGATTCATAGCTTTTAGTTCTATCCATTTTAAGTCTCTATTCCACTTAAAAAGCAATTCAAGATCATGCTTCATTTCTGGTGTAAGCGGAGTTTGAATTTCTAAATATGATTTTTTTTGAGCATCACATATTTTCTCATATGAATAAAATATTTGATTACTTTGAGGATTTATCGGGTCTGTTAAAAACACATTAGATTGTTCTAACAAACATTCTTCACATTTTGCAACATTAATTACTTCAGTGTCTCCCATTCTTTCGTATTCTTCTTTTGATAATGTATAATCTCCTTTTATAGAAAAACCTTTTTTCTTAGCGTGTTTAATTGCTGAAATGACTGGTTCTTTCCAAAACTCTGCTTCTACTGAAATGGTGTTCACTTCAGGAAGAGATTTTATATATTGTGCAATTGTTTCTAACAGTTGCACTTCATTATTTTTGAATGCTTCATCATTTACATATACTCTTAGGAAAGAAGTAAAACTATTGTCTATATAAATTGGATTTTCTATTGGGGCTCTTCTTGGGAGAGTGCTTGTTACTTCTTGTCCTGCATCATTTAATGTTGTTCGAATGTTTTCAGTTTCTAAAAATATTGATACATTCATATTATCACCTTACCTAAATTGTAACACAAAAGTATTTCTCTTTTGAGATTATTCTATATTTTTAATTTCTCTAACTGTCATATATTTCGGTATTATGTTACTATTTATCTTAATATTACTAATATAGAGTAAAATCATTTTCGATTGTTTATTTAGCTTCTGGATAGAAATGCGTAAAGTAAAAGCAGTAATTGCTTACTTCTTGGCATCGTATTTTTTACGTTCATTGGTATTTAATATTTTCTTACGAATTCTAAATGAGGCTGGCGTTACCTCTACTAGTTCATCGCTATTAATATAATCTAAGCATGTTTCAAGCGACATTAATCTAGGACGTTTTAAGACTACTGTATGATCACTTCCTGAAGCACGTGTATTGGTTAATTTTTTACCTTTTACAACATTTACAGCCAAATCATTGTCATGAGAATGTTCTCCAACTACCATTCCCTCATAAACATCTGCACCTGGTTCTATAAACATGACTCCACGATCTTCTAATTGGCCTAAAGCATAAGCAGTAGCTTTTCCATTTTCCATAGAAACTAGTACTCCTAATTTTCTTTCTCCAACTGAGCTTCCTGCCATTTTACGATATTCTTTAAAGGTATGATTTAACATTCCATAACCTTTAGTCATTGTCATAAATTCAGTCATAAATCCAATTAGCCCACGAGATGGAACTGTATAAGTAAGCCTTACTTGTCCATCAGCGCTATGCATGTTTTCCATAACACCTTCTCGATTCCCTAGAGCTTCAATAACACTACCTACATATTCTTCTGGGACATCCACTTGAACATCTTCATATGGTTCACATTTAACTCCATCAATCTCTTTTACAATAACTTCTGGCTTAGATACTTGTAATTCAAATCCTTCACGTCTCATATTTTCAATCAAAATAGATAAGTGAAGTTCTCCTCTTCCTGATACAATGAAAGATTCACTGTCATTTGGCTCTACCTTTAAGCTAACGTCTTTTTCTGTTTCTTTCATTAAACGCTCTTCTATTTTACGAGCGGTTAAGATTTTTCCTTCTCTACCACAGAACGGAGAAGTATTAACACCAAATGTCATTTGTAAGGTTGGCTCATCAATACGTAGTAATGGTAATGCTTCTTCGCTTCCAACTGTACAAACTGTTTCTCCTACTTCGATATCAGGTAGTCCAGCAATTGCTACAATATCTCCAGCTTTTGCTTCTGTTACTTCTATTCTTTTTAAACCCATATAACCAAACATTTTTTGAATTCTAAATTGTTTAATGCTTCCGTCAATGCGAATACAACTAACCATTTCATTCACTTTCATTTTTCCGCGTTTTACTCGTCCGATTCCAATTCTTCCTACAAAATCATTGTAGTCAAGTAACGCTGGTTGAAATTGTAGTCCTCCATCTTCATTTACATCAGGTGCTGGTATATCATTTATAATCATATCTAGGATTGGATCCATAGTATGTTCTTGCGTAGCAGGATCTGAATCTAAACTTGAAGTTCCTGCCAAAGCACTAGCATAGACAACAGGGAATTCTAATTGTTCTAAATCAGCACCCAATTCAATAAATAAATCCAAAACTTCATCCACTACTTCTTTTGGTCTTGCTGATTCTTTATCGATTTTATTAACTACTACTACAGGAGTTACTCCTGCTTCTAATGCTTTCTTTAATACAAAACGTGTTTGAGGCATTGTTCCCTCATAAGCATCAACAACCAACAATACGCCATCTACCATATTCATAATACGTTCTACTTCTCCACCAAAATCGGCATGTCCTGGAGTATCTAAAATATTAATACGACATCCTTTATAGTTTAAAGCAGTTGTTTTAGCCAAAATGGTAATTCCTCTTTCTTGCTCTATTGCATTTGAGTCCATTGATGTTACTTCTTCATTATCTCGAAATGTTCCTGACATTTTTAATAATTGGTCAACCAAAGTCGTTTTACCGTGATCGACGTGCGCAATTATTGCGATATTTCTGATATTCATAAATACACTTCCCTTTTTTATAACTGCCGTATTATATCACATTTTTCATAAATTTGTAAATATTTTTTGCATTTGTAATAATATAAAAAAATAATATGTATTTTAAAATATGAAGTGCACAGAAGTTGAGCACTAAGATTTGTAAATGATATAATACCTTCCAAGCAATTTATTTGTCATTAAAAAGGAGGTATTAGAAATGGCAAATTATTGTCATCTATCTTATGAGGATAGAAAAAATATAGAAGATGGATTAAACGAAAACAAATCCATAAATCAAATAGCAAAAGAAATTGCTAGATCTCACTCATCTATTTTAAGAGAAATAGATAGAAACAAAATCTATTTTGAACCTAAACAATATGGAACATATAAAAATAATAACTATGATAGAGATATATCATGCCCTAGACTTGCGAAATCACCTTATGTTTGTAATGGTTGTAAATCTAGAAGTGGTTGTAGAAAAGAAAGATACACTTACTATGCTAGAAAAGCAGATGATTCTTATAGAGAAGTTAAAAGTGAAGCTAGAAAAGGTATTAATTTAACTCCAGAAGAAGTATTTCAAATTAATAATATTCTTACCCCACTTATAAAAAAAGGACAAACTATAAACCATTTATATATTAATCATCCTGATATTTTAGACTTCTCTAAACCATCATTTTATAACTATGTAAATAATGGCGTGTTTGAATTTGGACCGTTAGATTTTCCTAGAATAGTGAAATATAAGAAAAGAAAAAATTCACAAAATCGTAGAACTAGAAAAGAAAGAGAAATATTAATTAACAGAACTTATGAAGATTTTACTAATTATATTTGTAAACATCCAGATGTTAATATAGTTGAAATGGATACAGTTATTGGTTTACAAGAAGAATCTGACTGTTTTCTTACTCTTTTATGGAGAAAATCTAAATTTATGTTTATATTCAAATTAGAAAGCCAAACTACTGAAGAAGTTTCTAGAATATTTAATATTTTACAAGAATTAATTCCAAATGAAGATTATAAAAAACTATTTCAAGTTATTTTAACTGATAATGGACATGAGTTCTTTGATGTTAATAATATAGAATGCATTCAATCCACAGGAGAATATGTCACTCATTTATTCTTTTGTGATCCACATATGTCTTGTCAAAAAGGTATGGTTGAAAAGAATCATGAATTTATTAGATATATATTACCTAAAGGCTCTTCTTTTAAAAATATTGATCAAGAAGATTGTGATTTATTTATGAATAATATTAATTCGTTATGTAGAGATTCATTAAATGGTAAATCGCCTTATGAAGCAATGTTATTTTTATGTGATGAACATATATTAAAAAAATTAAATTGTTATTATATTAAGCCAGATGAAGTAGTGTTAAATGATTCATTACTTAAATATTAATTTTTTTCTTTGTTTTTTTGTTAATATTTAATCATTTATTTTTAAATTGCTTGTCAAGGTTGCGAAGCATTCACTTTAACCTTGACTACAATTTATAAAATAAATACAATTTCAAAACAAAAAAATAAAAAAGATATTTATAACTAACACTTATAAATATCAGTTTTGACAAATAAATTGCCATCTATCTTATGAAATATCAATGTAGACAATTGTGCACTTTAGATTGATTCAACGTAAAAAAATAATAATGACTAATATTTCAAATTTTTATTTAAACCCAAAAATCCTTAACTTTAAATTTTATACTCTCCTTTCCAAGAAAGAAGCTCTCATAATTGCTTCTATTCGATGAATGTTATATAATAAATTCAACTTACAAAAGAAGGGATCTTATGATTAAAAAAATAGATATAGGAATATTTCGTTCCAGTATATTAAGTAACGAACTTCAAGATATAAGTAATGAATTGAAAAAATTTGATGTTCAAAATTGTACTTTTTATTATGATGAATCAAATAATCATAGAAAATTATGGTTAAATAATAACAATTTTAATGTGCCAATTGATAAAGATTTTATTTTAGGTGGAGTTATGTTTTTCCAAGATCAGCCTCTTGCTGATATAAATGCACTAAAAAATAAGTTGCAACTACAAAAATCAATTAAAGAAATTAAATTTAAGCATATAAGCAAAGCAAAAAGTTTTTTAGATTGCCTAAAGGAAGATAATATTTCAATCTTTCTTAAATGGCTTTATAATAGTGATCTTTATATCCATTATTCAAATATAAATAATTTGTATTTTGCTATTGTAGATATAATAGATAGCATTATTGAACCAACATATATACCATTTTCTCATCAAATGAAAAATGAATTATATAAATTAGTTCATTCACATTATAAAGATTTTTATCAATTACTAATCCAATATAGTTATCCTAATATTTCTCCAAACAATATCGCCTTTTTTTATCAGCAAATACTTGATTTTATAGACGATCATTATTCTGAATATTCATTTAATCTAGAAATTCTTCGTCAAGGACTAAAAAGCGCTAAAAAACAAAGTCAACTAGCTTTTCTAGAAGACAATTTAGATAAAACGATCATTGATAATTATTCCACTTTTTATATGCGACCAATTGCCTTATTTCCGTTCTCCAAACATATTTTTGATAATGAATATAAAATTGAAGAAGTATTTAAAGGATACGAATTTTATAATGGAGAAAACAAATTAGAAAACTATCATTTTATGAATTCTCAAAGTAACATATACATACAAATTTCAGATTGTATAGTTGGCCTATTAGGAAAATTTTATACCTATATAAATGATCTTGATAAAATCAAGGTGCAATCCTTATTTAAAACAATATCTGCTAAGCAATTAAATACATTAAAACTATTTGCCAAAATAATTATAAAATCTGAAAATTTAAGCAAGCTATTATTACATTCTGTAGAAAGTATTAATGAGCGCGAAACTGCAGAATATATTCTTTGGATGGCTTTATCTGAATAACTAGTTATATCAACTATATATTTCTCTGAATATGTTTCTACTTTTATTTAAATCTAAAATGATTATCGTAAATAATAAAATAACCTTTAATTCTACATTTTCATTTATGAAGCAAAATTCCAAAATAAATATCCAAAAATACAAAAAAAATGATAAAATAATATTAGAATGGAGCACTATTATGAAAAGTATTATTACAATATACATTGAAGATAAAGATGACTATACAAGTCCTTATAATAATCAAAAGCTAAATTCAGAATTATTATCTTATATATTAGATGAAAATAAAGGAATTCCTTTAAATCATATCATAGAAATAGAAGTAAATAGCCCTCACCTATTTTCTAAAAATGAAAAAAACGATTTTGTGAATATTTTACGTTCCAATCTTGGAGAAGACATTAAGGAAAGTTATTTAGAAATGAAATTAACCCATATTAGAGCAATCTTTTTATTTTTTATTGGTATTTTATTTATTTTATTTTCCTCTTTTATTTCTATACATGAATTGATATCTGAAATTGCACTTATCATAGGATGGGTCGGAGTATGGGAAGCTTGCTACATATTCCTATTTGATAACATGCACAACAGAATTAAAATCAGAAAATTTAAAAAATTAGTAAATGCAAAGGTAAATTTCTATGAAAAAAATTAAATTTTTACTTCTATTAAGCTTCTTTCTTTTTATACCAAATGTAACAGCGAATAATAAAATATCAGTTACACTTTCAAAATGTGTAGATGGTGACACAGCAAAATTCGAATTAAACGGAGAAACGATTACAGCTCGATTTCTTGCGATTGATACTCCCGAAACAAAACATCCAACAAAAGGAGAAGAACCTTGGGGAAAAGAAGCCAGCAATTTTACTTGTGAAAGTTTACAAAAAGCCAAGAAAATTGAACTAGAATATGATACTAATAGCGATAAAACAGATAAATATAATAGACATCTAGTATGGATTTTTATTGATGGCGAATTATTACAAGATAACATTATTAAAAAAGGATATGCAGAAGTTGCGTATTTATATGGAGATTATAAATATACCCCATTATTACAAGATCATGAAACGATCGCTAAAAAAGAGAAATTAGGAATATGGGGAGAACAACCAAAAGAAAAAATCAATTACTGGTATATTATCTTTTGTATTATTGGACTCATTGTTATTTACTTTATTGGCTCAAAAAAAACAAAAAATAAAATTAAAAATAAAATTAAAAAAACTTTAAAAAAAGAAATCCAGAGTCGTTTATAAAACTCTGGATTTTATGAATTATAATCTTTATATATTTTTTTTAATTGTTTTTTATTTTGTCTAATCCATCGCTTATAACTGCTCGATGATGGTTGATAAGCAAAGAAGTCATAAAAACCATTTTGCTTTACATTAATACTAACAATAAAATTATATACATTTTTATTTAAATCCTGATAGACACAAAGAATTCTCAAATGGTCTTCTGTTATAATTCCATCTTCATCTTTTATATGATGAATTAGTTTTGTTTGCATCTTTTTTTCCTCTCCAGATGCAATATCAAAAGTTGTAAATAATTTTTGATTTCTTTCTTTGTTACTTTGTTGAGAACCATGAATCTGAGTGCCAACTAATAAATTATAAAATTTAATATTTGTGGCAACTCCATAACCTATATTATGAATAATCAAATTTAAATCAAGGGTGTTCCCATTTTCTAATTTATCAATTTGTTCTATATCAATATACTCATTTAATTCTCGATAATTTCTTCCTAAAGCAATCAAGTAATAAGCATATAAATCAATTTTTTCTAACGCTTCTATTTTACTTAATACCAAATATGGTCTATGCTTTTCCATATTTTCATATTTAATACGATTACTTACTGTATAAATCGTCGCAAAAACAGTAATCAATAATGACAATAAAGGAAATAAAACATTTAACCAAAACTCTAATAAATTCATACACTCACCTATTTTAAATAATGTTCTAAAATATAATCCATTGTTATCTTTATATCAGGGAATACATCCAAAGCTTCTAGCTGCTCTCTCGTAAACCATCCAATTCCTAAACTTTCTTCCACATTTAAAACGACTTCTTTATCATTTAATGGGACTGCTGCATAGGTAATATCAATGTGCATGTCCCCTTTTAAATTTCTATTACACTGAATTCCTAAAGGTCTAATGAAATCATCTTCTCTAGGAAATCTTCTTCCCAATAATTTAATTTTTAATCCAGTTTCTTCATATACTTCTCGCATAGCTGTTTCTTCTGGCGTCTCATTATCTTCAATATGGCCACCTGGCTGAACCCATTTATGAAATTTTTTATGAAATACCAATAATAACTTTTTAGTTTTAGGATCTACTACAAAAACAGATGCACAAAAATGTCTATTCATATCATCACCCAATTTTATGGTAGCAAAAAAAAAGACAAAAGTCTATTTTTTATTGATTCCATAAAGTCCAATTGTGTCAACTACTCTAATACATCAGTAGGATTCACTCCTCTATTTTTTTCATAAATAACCAATTTTTCATTCATATCAACAGTGGCAAGCATAATATCATCTAGCTTTTTATATCCTTTTATTTTTAACTCTTTTTCTAACCAATTTTCATCTTTATGAATGTTCTCCAAATTATTTTTCATAATTTTTCCATCTATAATTACATTAGCACATAAACCTTGCTTTGTTGCCTTTAAATTCATATCTTTCATTGTTACTGGTTTATACTCACCTTTAGGTAAAATACTGACTGTTCCATTCGTCTCCATAATAGCATATTCTATTTCACTAATATCAAAATAGCCATTGATTCTACATTCTTCTAAAAGCTCATTAATATCAAATTTCACTTTTTTTAAACCATCTATTAATAATTCTCCATGTTCAATTAAAATTGTAGGGACCCCCATAAAAAAGCGTCTTAAATAAATACTTTTCATAGATAAAATTGATACAATATAAGCTACCAAACCAAAAATGATAACAGCTACTGTTCCATTTATATAATTCGTTTCCAAATTTATAGACATCTCCGCTGCAAAATTTCCAATAGAAATTCCAATTACATAATCAAATAAACTAAGCTGAGATACTTGTTTTTTCCCTAACATTTTGGTAACTAAAAATAAAGTTACTAATGATAATAAACTTCTTACAACAACATCTAGCACTTCTATTGCTTTAAAATCCATATTAAAATTCATGTTATCACCATTTATAGTATGTAAATCTTTATAAACTTTATTCATAAATAATTTTTTAAATAAGCTTAATAGCGATAAACAAAAAAAGAAAATTGTATTAAAACTTTCTTCTTTATGTTAAATTTTTTCACTTTTTTTGTCTTTCTTAAACAACTTCTTTTTCATTTCTTCACCATCAAATACAATATTAGTTTTTACAACAAATAGTACTACAATTACAAGCAAAAGTCCATAAATAATATATCCTAACATTTGATCCTTCAAGACATATACAATAGATGCTAGTGCAAATAATAAATTGATTGCATAAATTGCTAATACTGTTGCTCTTTGAGAAAAATTACGATTTAATAACTGATGATGGATATGAAACTTATCTGGTGTTGAAATACTTTCCCCTTTTAGAGCTCTTCTAATAATTGCAAATATTGTGTCTAAAATTGGAATAGCCAAAATAAGAAGTGGAATAATTAAAGAAGTCATTGTTACATTTTTAAATCCCAATAAAGCGATCACTGCAATAATAAACCCCAAAAACATAGAACCACTGTCACCCATAAAAATACTTGCAGGATTAAAATTATGAACTAAAAAGCCTAATGCGGATCCCAGCATTATAAAAGTTAATACAAAATCTAGTCCCGCTTTTCCTTGCATGGTCGCAATAATTCCAATCGTTAAAAAGTAAATAGAACTAATCCCTGAAGCAAGTCCATCTAAGCCATCTATCAAATTCATGCAATTAATACAACCTAATATAAAGAAAATTGAAATAGGGTATGCAAGAATACCAAAATCAAAATACAATCCAAAAGCACTAATATCTTTCAACAAAATATTCCCATAAAAAACAACAATACAAGCTGCTACTAATTGTCCTACAAATTTATGAGAGGCTTTTAATGGTTTTACATCATCAACTACTCCTGTTAATACAACAATAAAACTACCAATTAATATAGAATTCATAGTTCCACTATGAGTGCCAAATAACATGTATCCTAATAAAAAACCAAAATATATTCCAAGTCCTCCTAAACGAGGCATCGGCTGTTTATGTACTTTTCTAGCATTTGGTATATCTACAGCACCAATATGAAGGGCTATTTTTTTTACAAATGGTATTATAAATGTTACAAATAAAAAAGTTGTAAATACCATTAATAAAATTCTTGTTAATAATTCTTGATCCATAACTTTCACCATATTCATTTTATCAAAAAAACATTAGAATGTCTAATGTCTCCTGTAATAGAATATTATGATCTTTTATAATAAAAGCTTTTGTGAAGATGCTATTGTAACTAAACTGTTTATTATTTAACTATCAATGATCCATCAAATGAATATTATCAAGCAGTATTCCTGTTCCTTCTACTACACAAGTAAGCGGACTTTCAGCAATAAAAACAGGCACTTTCAATTCATGAGATAATAATTCATCAAAACCATCAATCAAAGCACCTCCTCCTGTAATAACGATTCCCTTATCAATGATATCGGCTGCTAATTCTGGAGGAGTTTGTTCTAATACATTCTTTGCTGTATGAACGATAATATAGACACTTTCTTTTAATGCTTCTTCTATTTCTTCTGAAGAAATCGTGACTGTATGAGGTAAACCAGTTACCAAATCTCTTCCTCTTACTTCCATTTTTTCTTTCTTATGTTCTGGAAATACTGTTCCCACTGTAATTTTTATTTCCTCTGCAGTACAATCTCCAATTAATAGCTTATATTTATCTTTAATATATTTCATAATATCATTATCAAATACATTTCCAGCTACTTTAATCGAAGAACTATTCACAATTCCACCTAAAGATAAAACCGCTATATCCGTTGTTCCACCGCCTATATCAATCACCATATTTCCACTTGGTTTTGAAATATCCATTCCTGCTCCGACAGCTGCTACTTTTGGTTCTTCTTCTAAAAAAACTTTCTTTGCTCCTGTTCTTTCTGCTGCCTCTTTTATCGCATTTTTTTCTACCTGCGTAATATTTGATGGACAACATATTAAAATTCTTGGTCTAGACAGAAAACTTCTTCCATTTATCTTTTTTATAAAATGATCTAACATAATTTCAGTTATTTCAAAATCTGCAATCACACCATCTTTCATTGGCCTTATTGCTTTCACTCTACCAGGCGTTCTACCAAGCATTTCTCTTGCTTCTTTTCCAACTGCTAACGGTTTTTTGGTTTCTGAGTCTATTGCAACCACACTAGGTTCATTTAAAACAATTCCTTGACCTTTTATATAAATTAAGACATTTGCTGTTCCTAAATCAATTCCAATATCTTTTGCAAACATTTTTACCCTCTTTTCTATTCACTTTTTAATTCTTTTAAATATCTTTGTCTAGTTGATTCTCCTCCTCTTAAATGACGAATCTCTTTATGATATTTTAGTATCGCATCCACTTCTTGAAACAAGGCAAAATCTATGGATTTCAATCGCTCATGTAAATCTTTATGAACAGTACTTTTTGATACCTTAAACTTTTTTGCTATCTCTCTTACGGTTTCTCTTGTTTCTAATATATAAGAAGCCTCTTTTTTAATTCGTTCTTCCTTATACACAATCTAACACCTCTTACTTTAAGTATATAAAATAAGCATGCCTTTATACCGAAAAAAAGAGCAAATAGCCCTTATATTTCACTAATAGATTTATCATAGTAATTTTCAGGGTTTACAGTTTGACCTTTAATAATAAGTTCTAAATCTAAATGACTACCCAAATCTTTAGCAATGTTATTTGTGCCACTCTTTCCTAACACAGTTCCTTGTTGAATTTTGTCTCCTTTTTTTACACTAATTTCGCTTAGACTACTATAAATACTAATCATTTCATTACTATGTTCTATCTCTACAATATTTCCAAGTAAAGAATCTTCTTTTATGTCAATTACTGTGCCATCTAATATAGCAACAACATCAAAGCCATCTTTTCCTCCATAACTGATTCCACTATTCTGTAAATAAGTATTCTCATGATAAAGTATAGAGTTAATTTGAGTATCTGCTCCACCTTGATAATCATAATAGTTTTTTACAATTTTAATCTCTTTATCAGTATATGGCCTTATAAATTTTGTTTCATCTCCCACAACTGGGATATCCTCACTAAAAATAGTATCTGAAACATAAGTTGGTCTATCTTTTTCATTATCTTTAAATGAATCTTTTGATAAAGTCCCCTCTATTAAAAATATTGTACCTAATATAAGAAATACTGCTGAAACATAGATTCCATATAATACTGGTTTTTTTAATCTTCTATTTGTCATTTTTCTCACCTCTATTTTAAGTGTGAGCAAAAATAAAATTTTTTATAC
>CANEDJ010000015.1:0-29099 GCA_947426265.1 uncultured Mycoplasmatota bacterium
CGACTTATTGCTTTTTTGTATATAAAAGGTGTCACATCTATTGTAACGCTACAATAATTATTTTTGAATTCTTAAAAAAACTATTGAAAAAGTAGTTTTTATATAGTATAATTGGTAATGGATTTAGGGCGTATGAAGTTTTTATGAAAAATTATTGCAAAAAGTATTGCCAAAAAGCATAAAATAGGTTATACTGTAATAGTCTTATTTATTTATGGGCTTGTAGCTCAGCTGGTTAGAGCGCACGCCTGATAAGCGTGAGGTCGATGGTTCAAGTCCATTCAGGCCCACCATTTATAAATTATGACTTGGCCTGTTGGTGAAGTGGTTGAACACACATGCCTTTCACGCATGCATTCACGAGTTCAAATCTCGTACAGGTCACCAAATTTGAGTAAAACGAAGAATACCTTCGTTTTTTATTTTTCTTGGAGGTGAATAGATGAAAAAAGAAGCATTCAAAGAATCCATTTATAATTTTAAGAAAGCATGGAAATTTGCTAGAAAACAAAAGAAACTTTTAATTGGATATTTTATTTTATCTTTAGGGCTTTGTTTGATCAGTGCGATTGCACCTATGCTAGATGCCAAAGGACTATTATATTTGACAGCAGGGAAATGGAATTCTTTATTTTTAATTGCTGCCTTGATACTCATAGTAGAAATTACAAGAAATACTTGCCGTTTTTTTTCTCAGCGTTGTAGTCAAATCTTTTTTAGAGAAACATTACTACAAATTCAATATACAATGGCTACAGAGATGTTAAAGTTGGAAACAGAAGAGATTGATCATCATTCTACTGGAACCTTTATAGATAGACTTACCAAAGATACTGGTGATATTGCCAATATTTTCACGCAATTGAATTATTCGATTACTGATATTTTATCAAATATTGGAGTTATGGCAGCAATATTTATCATTAATAAGTGGGTATTTTTTTATTTCTTAATCGGATTAATTATACTATATTTGATGAATCGAATTAAAATGAAAAAGTATTTTACATTAGATAAAGAACTTCGAAAAATTAATGAACGAAACACAGGACTTACAAGTGAATTGATTCGAGGAATGCGAGATATTAAAGTACTAAATGCAGGTACGACATTTTTAAATAAATTAAGAGATAAATTATCGACATCCAATCAAGAGCGATATAAAATGAGTGGAATTATGAGAAGATATCAATGGCTTACTGGTTCCTTCCAGGATGTATTAACATTTTTATTTAATGTTTTAGGTATTTATCTTGTTTCTATTCATAATTTAACAATATCTAATTTTGTAATTCTTTATATGTATCAGTCACAAGTATATAACTTACTTAGTTATATGACACAATTTTTAGAACATTATAAAAACTTTAATGTTTCTGCAGAAAGAGTATTCCAAGTGTTGGATGATGACGTTTTTAAAAAGGAAATTTTTGGAGAAAAACATATTGGAAAAATTAATGGTGATTTTGAATTTAAAAATGTAACTTTTTCTTATGCTAATGGGAAACCAATTTTAAAGAATTTAAATTTTTCTGTATCTGCTAACGAAACTGTTTCTTTTGTAGGAAAAAGTGGAGCAGGAAAGTCAACGATTTTTAGTTTATTAACCAGACTTTATCCAGTACATAAGGGAAAAATATTAATAGATGGACATGATATAAATACTTTAGATAAAGATTCTATTCGAGACAATATTTCGATTATTACTCAAAATCCTTATATTTTCAATTTTTCATTAAGAGAAAACTTAAAAATAGTAAAAGAAGATGTAACAGATGAAGAAATGATAGAAGCTTGTAAAATGGCTTGCTTACATGACTTCATTATGACTTTAGAAAACGGATATGATACTGTAGTAGGAGAAGGTGGGCTTACTTTATCAGGAGGAGAAAGACAGAGATTAGCAATAGCGAGAGCACTTCTTAAAAAAACAGAAATTATATTGTTTGATGAAGCTACTAGTGCACTTGATAATAAAAAGCAAAATAGCATTCGAAAAGCTATAAAAAATATGCAAGGAGAATATACTATATTAATGATTGCTCATCGACTTAGTACTGTAATTGATAGTGACCGTATTATTGTCATTGATGAAGGAAAAGTAGTTGATGAAGGAACTCATGAATACTTGCTACATCATTCAGACTTATATAGAGATTTATATGAGCAAGAATTAGAAGAAGCTAGATAAGCATCATTTTCTGATGCTTTTCTTTTTTCTATGATATAATAAAAGACAGTTTATTTAGAGGAGAAAGTGTATGGATCATATAAATTATAAGGAAAGTGATATGTCTGTTTATCATGAACTAATTAATATTGAAATGGGCTATGAAATATCCATCCCTCATGAATGGTATTTCTTAAATTTATTAACAAGACAAGAAATAAAAAAGAATAGAGAAATTGCGACTTTGTTAGTAAAATATGTTTTGGCATTATATCCAAACTATCAATGGACTTTTTATGATCCTGAAAACTATATGGCTACTGCTGTAGTAGAAAGTGAATTATGTATTTAATTTTTCTTACAAAAATATAAATATCAAATTCCAGTAACAGAAGAATACATAGAAAAAGCAATGACATTTGGAGATATTGTAACAGATTTTTTAATTAGATATCGAAATTATAGTTTGATTAAATGTTTAGGGCAAAATATTATTATTACAGCAAGAAGCGATTGTCATAAAAGATTTGAAGAACTTTTATCAAAAGGTTATTCCATTCAAAGAAGAGCGAAGCTTTATTATTGTCAAGGATTTCATAAGCTTCCTGTATTACCAACTAGAGATATTGCTTATCCTTTTGAAGAATGGATTGAAGCAGAAAATGGAGAATATATGAAAATTATATAAATAATATTTTTAGAAAAGAATAAGAAACAAAACAAATCTATTGACATTGCCAATCAAATTCGGTAAAATGGTAAATGTCAGATGGAGTAGTACTCAAGAGGCTGAAGAGGCGCCCCTGCTAAGGGTGTAGGTCGGGTAACTGGCGCGAGAGTTCAAATCTCTCCTACTCCGCCATTTATGCTAGTAAAATCTTGCAAACCGAAAGGTAGCAAGATTTTTTATATTTTACAAAATTATCACAAAGTATCATGAATTATTACAAAAAATCATCATTTTCGGCACTCTTGAAAAAAGGGTTATCTATCGATAAATAAAGGGTATAAAAAAGAGCTATGCTAAAAAAAGTGAGCGAAAATACATTAATAAAATTAAAAAAGAGAAATGGAGTAAATAATTAATGGAAAAAGATTTCCAAAATCTAAGGTTTAATATAACCGAAGATATGAACAACACTTTTATTGAACTTCTATTAACTAAACAAATGTTAGAAAATAAAAAAACTAAGAAAAAAGATAGACAACTTTTAGAGGAACATCTTAATAACTTAAAAAATCAATTTGTTTTAGATTTTAGAAAGAACAATGTTGAAGAAAGAAAAATCTATAATGAACTAATGAACAAGTAAAAACCTTGTTCTTTTTTTGCATTTTTTTATAAAAAATTTTATATTTATTTTTCAACTTTTTACTCGAAAAATAGATATACAATATAAAATAAACCTTTTAAAATAAAATAAAGGAACTTTCATTTTAAAAAATGGTACAGTTTGTCAAAAATACTGTGCCTTTTTTCTTTGTTTTTTCTTGTTAAACTGTAATCATAAAGCCAAGTTGCAACGAACTTTGTAAAAAAAATATTTATTATAAAAAGTGGCATCCCCACTAAAGAGAGATGATTTAGATGATAGATAACAATACAGTAAATTATAAAATATTAAGTGAGATTAAAGTAGAAATAGCAAAGGTTATGATTAGCAAATATACAGAGGGAAAAGTTACACAAGCTGACTTAACAAAGTTTGCTAAGGTAGTAAATCGACAACAATAAAATAATAATTCAAGAAGTAGTTTAGATAATCGCATTGCTAGTATATATGCTACTGTTCAAAAATTATATGACAACTATGATGAATATAATAAAATCTACAATTCGGAAAACTAAAATTAAACTTATATCAAGCTAAACTAAGGCTATTCACAAGCTATATTAAGCTATGAATAAGCCTAAAAACCTTATAAAACCTAAGAAAGAGAGGATTTGATTAAAATGAAATATGGTATATTATTAATAAAGTGTTCTTGCTAATGTAAATACTACTAAAAATGAGTACATTGTCAATTATAACGATATACTTTATACTGTTCCCAAAAAAGATATTAAAAAAATAATGTGGGCAATAGATATGGGTTGTGATAACTATTATGAATATAAATATTATATCTAAAAGTTGTGTTCAACTTTATGACTGAGAAATGAAAAAAGTACGCTACAATTAATATAGCCAAATCAAACCTGTAGAAAGGAAGTAAAAAATGGCAATTTTACATTTCAATAGTAAATGATTGTATAAAATAAGAAAATATGCTATAATCTAATTATCAAAGGAGGAAAAAATATGGCATATTCTGAAGATTTTAAAGCAAAGGTTAAAAAAACTTATCCAGCTTGGGAGGAAATGCATCAACTTTTGGATGATGGGGATTTAGAAACAGTTGGTAAAGGTTTATACGATTCATCAATGAAATTCTTTACGCCAGAAGAAATTGTGCAAGCAGTTGAAAGCTTGAATTTTCTATCAATATATCAAAAAGCTAAAGATTTAATTGGGAAAAAAGCTTTATATCAAGAATGGGAAGAAATAAAAAAAACACAAAAAAAACCAATGGGTATGTAAAGATATAGTTTAATTGCTATATTTTTTTGTCGGCTTATTTAGGACTAGACAAGGCAATATTGCCCTAGTCGATTGTAATTAGGCGAAACATATCCCTAGTGGTATAATACACTTTTTTTATACCAAAGTTTGGTGCATTTATTTTGGTGCTTATACCAAACATTTTTAAACTCATACCAAAACGAAAGTAAGTTAAATGTATAAACAGAACCAAAAATGAAAAGTTTTGGTAATTGATTTAAAGGGTAAATAACGAGGCATCGGATTATTGTCTTTGTAAATATGCTTATAATGTACCTTTTAAGGTGTTTATTATACTCTAGGTTGCTTGTAATCTCTATTAGATAGTATGATTATGAAAAAATCTTGTAAATAAAAAATTTACAGGATTTTTTTAGTATATGTTATATAATGAAGGAAATATTGATGTAGCTTCGAAATCATTCTTTTTTGAAAATAAAATATAACAAAAAAGATTGAAACGAATTCAATCTTTTGATTAACGGATATGTCTTGGAGGGCAGTCTTCAAAAGAGCAATCTTCAACATGATCCTCTGGTGATGGGCCACCCGTTTCATGACAATCGTGTAACCAAGAAGACTCGGCTGGAGGAGTTACTTCTGGGATGCGATAATCATCCTCTCTTTCAGAAGGCTCTTCTGGAAATGGAATCTCTGGAATTTCTGGTTTCTCTGGAATTTCCTCTTGATTTTGATTAGGCTCTATAGTAATATGATCCTGTTCAGTCATAGCATAAGGACTAAAAAGATTTTCAACTTCAGAATAAGAAAAAGTAATGTTTTTTCCATATAATAAATTATTTGTTTTATGCGTTATTTCCTCTCGTGATATTGGTTTTCCAGATCCTAAACTATTTATCAACAAATTATATGCTACTTGGGAAGGTATCCCTTCCACAATTAAAGTTGTAGTAGTAGGTAAAGTTGTCTCCCCCTCTTTTTTTTGCGCAAATTGTAAAAATTCGTCTTTCATAATATTCACCTTTCCTTTTATTATATAAAATCATACTATAAATTGTAATAGCAATATAGAATGTTAATATGTGTAAACCTAAAAATAACCTTTTATATTTTTATTGAAGTAAAGAAAATTCATTGACTTTTTAAGGTTTCTCGTATAATATAAAATCAATGGGAGGGGACATTATGGAAAAATATCAAACTCCAGTAATGAATCTAAACTTGGTGAGAACTTTTGTCATTGTGGGTCAATCAAAAGATTTAAATGATGCAGCTCATAAATTGGATATTGATAGAACCAATGTATCTAGACATATTGCTGCTTTAGAATCCATTTATGAAACAAAATTACTGAATAATGATTCTAAAACATTTGAACTCACAGAAGATGGGAAAAAACTGTTTGATGATTATGAGAAAGCGTATAACTTAATGTTTGCAGCAGAAAAGAATTTCAGACAAGGAAAATCTCTTAACACGGGGAGACTTACAATTGGATTTTCATCTGATGTTGACCCAAATTTTGTGAATAGAAAGATTGAACTATTTAAAAAGAAATATCCAAATGTAGTAATCAAAATATTAGTATTACCGACCCAAGACTTGTATGATAAGCTTGCTCAATTTTATATGGACTTTATTATAGATACTCCAATTGACAGCATTCAAAAGGTAAAAAATATTGAAATGAAAGAATTAGGAAAAGAACCATTTTGTATTGCTTATTCTAAAAAACTTTATAATTTGAAAATAGAATCTATAAAAGATTTAGATAATTTACCATTAATTCTCCCAATTAGTGCGAAAAAAGAACGATCAGAATTTGACAAAATATTAGAAAAAGAAGAGATCAATAAGAATATATCATTAGAAGTAGATGATTATCATTTTGCTTTAGAATATGCGAAAAGTGGTTTAGGATTTGCTTTGCTTCCAAAACGCTGCGTTACAGAAGAATTGTTGATTGTTGATATTGATCTTACAAAAACAATATCAGTTGCCTATATCGAAAAAAATCTTTGCCCTGCAGCTAAAAAATTACTAGAAGAATTTGATTTGATAAAATAACGAATTATGAATATATTATGAAAAAGCCATTATCTCAATGGTTTTTTTGCATTCACGCAGAATCGATTGTAAAATTGCATCACTTCATTTCTAATATAGTGTGTTATTATAAAAAGCAATTTAGTGAGGTGATTTATATGGCAGTAGTAGAAATGCATTCTAGTTGGTTAGCAATCAATTCTGTAGTAGGATGTCCAAATGGTTGTGAATATTGTTTATTACAAGCAACGGGGCACAACAAATGTATTCCAAAAGCAATTGCAACTCCAAAGGAAGCTGTAGAAGAACTTTTAAAATTTCAATATTATGATGAAGCGATACCTGTTTGTTTACTCCCAAATACAGATGTTTTTGTAAACCTTCATAATATTAATTATTTATTTGAACTATTTAATGAAATAGAAAATCATCAAGTAAAAAATGAATTGATTATTATTACCAAATGTGCAATTCCAAATATTGTAATTGAAAAAGTGCTTGATTTAAAAAGGAAAGGTATACATGTTATTTTCTATATTAGTTATTCTGGTCTTGGAAAAGAATATGAACCAAGCATTTCAGAACAAGCCTTATTAGATAACTTTAGAAAGCTTGCCGAAAATGGGATTGATGTAATTCACTACTTTAGACCTTTTTTGCCAGATAATTCAAGCCCTGAACAAATCACTAAAATATTAGATGAAGTAAGTCTATATACAGATGTATCTGTTACAACAGGACTTGCACTGATTGAGACCTTTATTGATAAAATTGATTTTTGGAAGTCAATTAAAGCAAATCGAGAACAGTGCTTAAAAGCTAACTGCGTTTGGACCGATACAGCCTGGGATTACTTTCAAAATAATTATAATCATACCCAACAAATATTTCAAACGAATACATGTGGACTAAATGCAAAGTTAAATAGACCTTCTCCTCAGTATTATGGAACACAGGAATGTTTAAATTATAATCATTGTAGTAAAGAACAACGTGAAAGATGTAGAAAACATCATGTAGAAATGAATCGAGAATTAACAAAAGCAAGATGTTCTAGATTATTAGAGAAACTTGGCTTTGATATTACAAATGTTGAATTTGTGTTTGATAAGTATGGAAGTTTAGAACTAAAGAATATTGAGCTAAAAATTTGCGATGCTTCTTATTTATCTTATGTCTTAGGAGTAAAAGTTTATATTAAAACAAATAATATTGTTTCGAACACTTATAATTCTACATTAAATGGAGCCACTCCTCTTGTTTTAAAGGTAGGAAGATAATATGATTGAGTTTTTAGATCATCATTTAGAAAGTGCTATAAAACTTGTACATGATTTTGATAAAACAAAAGAAAAAAAATGGGAAGCAAAAGATTACTTAAATGAACTTTATGTACAATTGGGTCATGTTTATAATGTTTTGTATGGTGATCCATATGTGAATGAAAGAAATAGAAAAATTGATAATTTAGGTGATGAGTTATCAGATGTATTACTACAACTGATTAATTTAGCTGATCTTTTAAATATTGATATGTACGAGATGAAATCTTTTGAGAAAGAAGATTACCAAGATATAAATGGATTTCCGATTCTTCTAGGACAACTTTCTGAAGTGATTATGGAAATGAGTAATTGTCGATTTAAAAAAGAAAGAAGTGGATATCGTACAAGTCATGATTTTGCAAAAGAACGAATTTTCAAATTATTTATAATTACTTATAATATTGCTATGAAATATGATTTAGATATGATAAAAGAATTTGGGGATATGGTAGAAGATGCGAATGGTTTCTTAAGTCGATTTGAACCAAAAAAAGCAGAATATATAGATATCTATGATGAGAAAGAAAGATATCTTGGTTATTCAGAAAAAAAGAAAGCGCATGAACTAGGACTTTTTCACAAAGTTATTGGTTGTTTGATATTAAGCAAAGAAAAAATATATTTCCAGCTTAAAAATCCAAAACATAATGGAGTGCATGAAAAAGAATATTTAGAAATTACAGCAGGAGGCCACTTAATGTCTGGGGAAACATTAAAAGGTGGGGTACGTGAAATAGAAGAAGAAACGGGGTTAAACGTCTTATTTGAAGATCTTACTTTTTTAGAAAAAAGAATCTGTGATAAAAGAATAAAAGAGGATTATATTATAAAAGAGTTTCAATATTTTTATTATTTAGACATCCATCATTTTTCACTATTGAATTTTAAAAATTATGATAAAGAAGAAATCGTTAGTTTTGTAGAACTAAAAATTAATGATGTCATTCACTTATTAAATGGAAAAAGAAAAAGAATAAAAGGGAAAAAAATAAAAGAAGAAAAAGAAGTAGAAATGATAGTAACATTAGATGATTTTGATCCAGACTTTTTAGAGGAAGGACTATATCATACATTATTACATAAAATAAAGAATAAAAGGGTAAATACAAAAAAGAAATTAAAAAGAATAAAAGGGATTCATAGAAAAGCAAATACAATCAACCGAAAAGATTTTATTAGAAATGGATTATGTTTTTCTGTAACAATAGATGAAGAACAAGAAAATTATATCGTTGGTTTAACAATTGACCAGAAAGAGGGGCTATTAGAAAAGGTATTTCAAAATTATAACGTTGCAATGAAATATTTTGAAAGGCTCATTAGTTATGTAGAAAATACAGCAGGAAGTGAAATCATTACAGACTGCTATGAAGAAAAACATGGGAAGTAATTTACATGTTTTTTTTGTGATGATTTGAAAAGTAAAATGATAATTTAGAAAATTTTTTTATATTAGACAATACATTGTTTACTTATTTCTTTATTTAGAAAGGAAAAACTAAAATTTAAAGTACTGAAAAAATACTAAAAAATTGCCTGAATTTTAGCTCTATTATTTTAATGATTGTCATGATACAATTGATATAAATAGAAATTTTAACGAAACATTTCTATTTTTTTATTTCTGGAGGTGCAAAAACGCATGAATTTGTGCAAAAAAACTTGACATTTTTTGGAAATCAGTTAAAATAAGTGTCAATTAGTCAGGGGGAGAGGTATGAAATTATTACTTCCAAAGGAGAACTTACAAAAATATAACCTAAGAGATATTGTCCGAGAGGTATATCAATTGTTTAATGATTATAATGCAAAAAAACTTATGATGAAAGCATATGGTGAAAAAACGTTATCAAGAACGATACATTTAGAACGCATGAAGCCACATCATAGTGATCCAGTTTTTGCTGCAACTTTAAAAAGAGAACGTTTAAAAGCAGAAGTTGAACAATTTAATAAGAAACTTAAAAATTTAAAATTGACAATGACAGAAGAAGAAAAGAAAGTCTTTAAATGGTGTGTAGAAGATCGAAAAACAGAGTATGAGCTTTGTGATTTGTTGCATAAGTCTTCAAAAACAGTGCATTTGATTAAAAAAAGTTGTTATGTGAAAATAGCCCTTCACTTTGGACTAGTTGACGTAGATTGATCATAGTTTATGCAAGAAATATGCAATTAGTTAATGAAAAAAGGAATTGTGTTATAATGTATTTAGTAAGGAGTAGTAGTTGTATGAAAAAGAAGTTTTGTGAAAATTGTGGACAGCCATTAGAAAGTGAGCAGGACGTTTGCTTATCTTGTGGGAGTAAATTAGAAAAGCCAGTAGAAAAAAAATCAAAAAATAAGAAAGTAGCTATTATTGTTGCTGTAGTTGTTTCTATATTGTTAGTAGCAGGTATTGCATTAGGCGTAATTTTAAAAATAAAAAATGACGAAATCAGAAAGCAAGAAGCTTTACAAGAGGCAGTAAAGCAATATAAGGAAGATGCTTATTTATTTAATCTTAGTATGTTAATTTCACTTGCAGATATTGAAACAGTTGGAAATGATATATCCTCTTATTGGAGAGATTATATTTATAATAAAAAGTATTTAAGTGTTGATGATGCAGTGCAAAGTGCATTAAACAAAAACAGGAGTTTAATTGAAACTATTAATAAAAATAAAATTACCATTGAAAGTGATTATAAAAAGTTATTAAGTCTGCCAGACGAGAATGATAGTGAACTGATAGAAATAAAAGCAAAAATTAAAGAGTTATATAGTGAATATTATGATTTTTATGATATTGTAATAACTCCAACTGGAAACTATAATTCATTTAGAACAGAGTTTACTTCTCATGATGGTTCTGCTATAAAGAAATATGATGAACTAAATACATTATTAGGTCATTAATAAATGTGCTCCTATTACTAAATAGGAGTTCTTTTTTAATAATAGGTAACTATTATTTTTTTTTTTGGAGGTTTTTTGTATGTATATAGATAAAAATGATACAAGTTTTATTGTGTATTTAATTAGAAAGTATCAAATAAGATTTGATTCTATTGATGATTATTTGTTTTGGTTATATAGAAGTTTTTCAAATTCTAATAAGATAAAGTATTATCAAACATTAGAAGAAGATATTATTTTATATAGTAATATTCAAACAGGAAAGGAAGATAAAGATGGGGCGCTTGAATAAACAATCTACTTTTGTTAGTTTTATGTCTCATAGTTATAGAAGACATCAAGTAGTATTTCATTTTATAGATGATTATTTATTATGGTTATATGAGGAGTTATGTAATTATAATGAGACTATGTATTATCAGACATTAGAAGAAGATATCGTAAAGTTTTGTGAATTTCAGGAAAGGTGGAAAAGAGGATGTTAACAAACAAACAAAAACAGGTTTTTAATGCAATTGAATATTTGATAGAAGAAAAAGGGTACTCGCCAACTTATCAAGAAATAGCGGATTTATTAAATGTGAAAAATGTAAGTAATATATTTAATATTGTTATGAATTTAGAAAAAAAAGGATATGTCTCTACAAAACAAGGAAAAAGTAGAACCATTATGATTGTAAAAAATAATCATGAATAATCTTGTTTTATAAATATAAAAAAATCTTTAAATGGAAATAATGATGATAAAAAATAAATCTGTTATTGACTGAAAACTCGAAAATATTTTCGAGTTTTGAACTCTATCCATTGTATGAATTCAAAAGTCCATGTATAAATGTAATCGAACAAGCGGATTTTATCCCTTATCTGTTTGTTCATAAAGTGCTGTTGAAACGTTATGTTTCTCAAATTAAGAAAAAGTATGAAATTTTTAATTACTAAAAATCCAATGGGGATAAACCAAGTAAAGAATTAATTATTATGTTAGTCAAATTAAAAATATTCATATAACTTTTAGGAAGGTGTTAAAAATGATAGTAGCAGATTTATTTGAACAAACCATTTTTCCAAATTTAAAGGAGTATGTAGAATCTAATTCAAATGCCCTAGTGTCAAAAAAGAAAATAGATAGCTATCCATTAGTGGTAGTAAAACTGCTTCCAATTAAAAATCAATATAGCAGTTTGAATTATGAAGAAGAAATTTACATATTTGGGATTGATATTAAAATATTTTCAAATGAAGATATTACTGTAATTACCAATAAAGTAATTGATTATTTTAGAACGAACTTTCGATTAACTTTAAGATTGGAATTAGATGTGAGCGAAAGTATTTATCAAAATA
Source organism: uncultured Mycoplasmatota bacterium (assembly GCA_947426265.1). Classification (GTDB taxonomy): domain Bacteria; phylum Bacillota_I; class Bacilli_A; order RF39; family UBA660; genus MGBC102946. The sequence goes on from CANEDJ010000015.1 coordinate 12,348, forward strand.
ATATTAGAGTAACTGGAAAAATGAAAGATCATATTGTCTACCCATTTGAAGACTACAAAGAATAAAAGCACTCTAAAAAGGGATTAGAAGAAAGGATGATTAAAATGTTAGATTTAGGAATTGAATTATTTGTTAAGGAAACAACAGAAGAGAAGTTTCCAAAATTACCATTAGTAGCAGTGAAAGGGGCTCCAGCAAGTGGACAAGCAGCAGGAACAGTTGAAACAACAACTTCAAGTGATCCTGTAAAAGTATATATTGCAGATAGACCAGATACAGGTGCTATGGATTTTGTTTACAATTATTCAGCAGAAAATTTTGCTGCAGTAAAAGAGATTTGTGATAATGTTGCAAAAGATATTATGATTAAATATCCAGATGGAACAGGTGCTATGTATAGAGGTACTTGCCAAACTTGGAGAAATGAAGTATCAGTAGGTGGTATTATTGAATGTACTTTGCATACTGTACCAAGTGCACAGGTAGTTGATAAAACTGCAACAGAAGTAACCGCTTTAATGGCAGTAGAAGCATAGAAAGAAGGGCTTTTATGAGAAAGATTACAATAAATGTAAGTGATAAAGATTATGAGCTATTATTAAATCGTAATGGGATTAAATGGTTAGAGGCAAAAGGATATGTATATGAAAATTCTAATAAAACACCAATTACAAATTATGATTTATTATGGACAGTTGGTTTTTTAGCAAATTATCCTAATTTTACAGAAGAAGAAATTTTGAAGTTACAAGATACTTATCGAAAAGAAAAAGGAAATCCAGCAGAAGTTACTTCGTTTATGGTAAATGAATATCTCGCTTTTATAAATGCCCTAGTCGATACGAAATCAATCAAGAAAAAAGCGACGATAACAGAAATGTAGGAAAACAGTATAAGAACTTGACAGATTGGTTTTATGATTTGCTTCCTATGGCAATTACATATGGTATGTCTGTAAAAGAGTTCTGGGAAGAAGACCCCGATCTTTTCTGGGCATACCGTTTTTCTTATATTGAAAGAATTAAGTTTGAAAATGAGGATAAAAATGGGACGGCTTGGCTACAAGGGGCTTATATATATGAGGCAGTATCGATTGCACTTGCTAATGCTTTTAGTAAACAAAAATTAAGTTATTCTAAATTACCTTATGGAGTAAAAGTAGAAGAAGATAAAGAAAAGATGTTAGAAGTGCAAGTAGCTGAAATTAAAGCAAGAATAAAACAAATCAATAAAATAAAAACAGCACTTCCAGAAAGGGATAATACACCTAGGGAGGTGAAAGAATGAGTAAAGAAATGAATATAGAAATAAATTTAGATTCAAAAAATTGTACAGTTGGATTAAAAAAATTAAATAATCAATTAATAGGAGTAACGAATTCAATAGCAGAAACTACAAATCAGTGCGCTTTATTTAAAGATGGAGCATCTACTGCTATAAAAAGAGTCACACATGCTTCTAGTTCCTTGAAAGAATTTCCTGAAGTTTTAAATACTATAAGTAATAATAGCTCAAGATTGTCTAATAATATAGGAAATGTAGATACAAGTCTTTATCAATTGTCGGCTTCGATTCAGGCTACAAAAAATAATAGTATAAATTGGGGAGAAGTATTGTCTACCATTTCTGAAGTATCAGAAGTCATATCTTCTATATCAGGAGTAATATCATTTATTCCTGGAAAGATAGGAGCAGCAGCAAAAGTTATATCCGCTGTTAGTGGTGGTATTAGTGCTTTAACCGGATTTGCTGCTGAATTTGTAAAAACTTCTTCACAAATGACGAATGGTTCTTATAATGTGGTAGAATCATTAGGAATATTGCAGCAAATTTCTAAAGAAAATTTGGAACTTGATTTAGCACAAATTAGTAGAACACAAGAATTAAGCACAGAATTAGGAACTTTAGTAGATACAAATGGAAAAGTAAAGGTTGGATATGAAGAGAGAGCCAATTCTATTTTAGTAAATTTAAATGAAGCATGCGGAACAGAATATCAGTTAATTGATGGAGTAATTACAAAAAATGGAGAACAAGTTACATCTTACCAGGAAGTAAAAGATTCGATAGAAAGTATTATTACTATAAGAAAGGCACAATCTGTTCTTAATGCGTTTGAGGCGGAATATAATACTAATTTATTAGCCCAAAAAGATTTAGTAGGACAAATCAATGAGGAACAGGAAAGGCATAAAACTAAATTAGAAGAAATTTCTGGACATTATGAGGAATATTTAGATCAGGGGATGAGCGCATATGATGCGATGAAAAAATGTGAAAGTGAAGCAAATACAGAAACTGAAAGACATAGAAAATCTTTACAAGATTTACAAGGACAATATGATAGCAACCATAAAAGTGTTGAAAAGTGGGAAAATTTACAAGCAGCAGTAATAAGTGGAAATGTAGAAGAAGCCGAGAGACTTACAAAAGGATTTGTAGATACATCTTCTACTAGTTATGATACTTTATTCAAAGATTTGAGTACATCTTCTTCTATCACAAAGCAGGAATTTGATGAAATATTTAAAGATATAACTAAAACACATACTTTAAAATTGGATGCGGATACAGAAAAAGCTTGCAGAAATATTATCTGTATGCCAGATAAGATAGGAACAATTAATGTTCGAACTCAATATACTCCATATCATTTCTATAATGATAAAAATTATAAAGAAAAAGGTGGAGTTTATGTAAATGGCTCATGGTCAAGTATTCCACAATATGCAAATGGTGGGTTACCAAATCATGGAACAATGTTTATTGCAGGGGAAAGAGGAGCTGAAATAGTAGGACATATTAATGGAAGAACAGAAGTCTTAAATCGTTCTCAAATTGCTAGTTCAATATATACAGCAGTAGCAACAGCTATGAGTCAATATAGTGGAACAAATCAAGATATAAGAGTGTATGCAGAAGAAGGATTAATTGTAGAAAAAGTATCAAAAGGAATTAATCAGCATGTAAAACAGACTGGCTCATTGCCATTTGTTATTCCAATATAAAAAATAATATACATCTGTATATTATTAACTAGTTATTTTTCTGTTTCTGTACAGGAATAAGACTCTTTTGTATCATATTCTTTTAGCCATTCTTTATATGATTTTTCATAAGCATAATTTTTTAAAAGCATAGTTACGTTTTTATCATTTCTAGTTATTATTAAAGTTTTTTTTGGATCATTTTTGCCTGTGGTAGATGAAGATTTTAATTCTTCTTCGTAATCTATAGCCGCAGAAAGTGAATCAAATGTACTTATATATTGGGCTTCGAGAAGGTAAACTTTATTTCCTTTACTATAAACTGTGACAATATTTTCCTCATCATAACGTTTGCAAACCGTGACTTTATCATATTTTTTTCCACAACCAGTAAATAATAGCAAACTACAAGCTGATAATAACAATAATTTTTTCATAATTTTTTTCCTCCATAATTATGTATAAATCATATCATAATATATGAAAAAAGTAAACGAATGTTGAAATAATAAATGGGCTTATATTGGGCGACAAAAAAATATTTATAGCAGAGGAAAGAGGAGCAGAAATAGTAGGACATATTAATGGAGGAACTGAAGTTTTAAATAAATCTCAAATAGCAAGTACAAATACACAGCAGTAGCAACAGCTATGAGAGAGTATAGTGGAACAAATCAGGATATAAGAGTGTATACAGAAGAAGGGATTAATTGTAGAAGAAGTATCAAAGGGAATTAATCAACATGTAAAACAAACAGCTGTGTGTCCTATAAGGATTCCAATATAAAAAGCTACTGTTGAGTAGCTTCTAGGGATTTTATTATATCATCATATAATTTTTTCTCTTCATCTGCACTAAATTTTGTAGAAAGTCTAATAATAACTTTTCCTTTTTGATGAGTATATCCAGCAGTTTTTCCCCAACTGATTAAATAATCATATCGTTTTTTGGCATCTTTAGTATTTTCATAAGTTTCTATGGAACCTCCATAGGTGACACCTTTGTCACATGCATCTTGAGTATCACTTTCTGATGTTACATCGGTTTCAGAATGGGTAAAATATAATGCTCCATTATATCCACCTTTTCCATCATTTAGGTTTCCATTTGGATCATGATTAGGAGTTACCATACAAATGCTAGAAATATCTTTTATATTAGTCAGACTATTTTTAATAGTATTAATATTGGGATTATTAAAATAATTTTCTTTTCGTTCTCCACATCCTGTAAATAACAACAAACAACAAAATGTAAATAAAACAGATTTCTTCATAAACCTTTTCTCCTTGTTAAAAAATCATAATGGTATAAAGATAATCGACTGGACTATGAATTTCAAAATTATCAATTGCACATTTTTGGATATTCATATCAACTGCACATTTCTGTAATTCATTATATTGATATTGCTGAATATGTAATGTATCTAATTTCAAAAGAAATAAACGAGTATTTTTATAATCTTCCGTAACTAGAGTTTTATCGTTTTCATCACTAGCAGCCGAAAGACTTAGAAGATAAACTTTTCCTTTAACATCAATTGCAATACTTAAGTTCATTTTATCTTCTGTTTGATATTGATACGAAGTAGTTTCATCATCAGTATTCTCTTTTGTTTCTAGATATGTAAATTGTTGTTTAGAACCATTTTCTGAAAGCAGTTGATTTAATTGCTTAATCATATTATTGCTAGTTTCTAATTTAGTATCAATAGCTGGTTCTTTATTTTCTTGATTATTATCAATAGGCTTCTTTTCACTACAACCTGTAAATAAAAATAAACTACAAAGCGTTAATAAAATAAGTTTTTTCATAATGTTTTTCCTCCTATTCATTAAAATAATCATATCATAATATATGATAAAAGTAAATGAATATTGAGTAGACAAAAAGCTAGAGAAATAGATGATAGTAAGAAAATACATGGAATTTGTTGGACATATTAATGGAAGAACTGAAGTTTTAAATAAATCACAAATAGCAAGTACAAATACACAGCAGCAGCAACAGCTATGAGAGAGTATAGTGGAACAAATCAAGATATAAGAGTGTATGCAGAAGAAGGATTAATTGTAGAAAAGGTATCAAAAGGAATTAATCAACATGTGAAACAAACAGGTTCATTACCTTTTGTTATTCCAATATAAAAAATAATATGCAAAAACATATTATTAATACTATTTTTAAATCTATTGTGCAGTAGAATCTTTAACACATTCTTTGTATCCTGACTCATCAAAAAATAATTCCATACCATCAAATTCAGCATTAGCACAATTATTATTTTCCCATTTTCCACCATATTGTTGGCAACAACTTTTTTTCACTGTATTTGTAACATCATTTTCTATTTTCTTTTCACCACAACCAGTAAATAAAAATAAGCTACAAATTACTAACAAACTAAACTTTTTCATCTCTTTCCTCCTATATTTTTATTGTATCAAAGTTTATTAGAAAAAGAAAGATGGTGAATTTATGATAAAAGAATTTATAAATGGAAATTATCACTATATATTAGGAAGTCCAGCCACTGTAATATCAAAAGTAAAAATCAATGGTGTTGACATTTCTAAATATTTAACCAATGAATCAAAAATCGGTTGGTATGATGTAACAAGCGATTCAAATGCTACCAATGCAGATGGAACCATGGTATTTAATGTCATCAATACAAAATACCGTTTGGACTTAGTTACAAGACCATTATTAGAATATGAACTAATCGATTTTTATAAAGAAATACTAGAAAATCCCACTGTAACAATTGATTTCTATAATCCTTTTACAGGAACTTGGAAACAAATCAGATGTTATAGAGGAGATAGAGGGGTGCAAGCAATGTACCCAATTGAAACACCAGAGGATAGAGTAGAACTATATAGTCCTATCTCACAATCCTTTATAGAACTGTAGGTGTTTTATGAATGATTTTATAGAAGCGTGTAAAAAAGGCGCAAATAAAGATAGACTTGGAATATTAAAAATAGGGGAAAAAGAGATAACAGGAAGTGATTCTTTAAAAAGTTTTACAGTAGAAGAAGGTTGTTATGTAGATGGTTCTATAATAGGAGCTATCTATATCAAATGTTTGACAGGTGAATTTGTAAATTTAAATGAAAGCTTGTTAGAAAAGAAAATTGAAGCAAAAGTAGAAATCAAAGGAAATGAAACGGTTTGTCACTTAGGAAATTATATTGTAGAAAAACCAAAAGATGAAAAAACTTCAAGTTTTAGTAGTATCAAAGCTTATGATTATTTGATAGATAAAATAGATGAAAAATATGTATGTGGAATTAACTATGAAGAACAAGATGAAACAAACAAAATATGTGTATCTGATTTATATCAAGATATTTGTAGAAACTTAGGTTTAACTCCTAAAACAATTGAATTTTTAAATAGTGATATTGAAATACTCAATAATCCATTTACCAATAATGAAACCAATAGAACTGTTTTAAAAGCAATTGCAACAGTCGCTTGTTCTTTTGTAGTAATAGATGAAAATAATCAAATTGATTTATCTTGGTTAAGTGACACTTTAGATTATACATTTTTGAAAAGTGATTATTCTACTTTAGAAAGCAATGATACTGTTTTAGGACCTATCAATACGGTGGTTTTAAAAAATCGCGAAGTGGATGATGAAAACGTTACAAAAAAAGCAGAAAATGTAGAAATAGAGCGTTCTATTGTGATTAGCGAGGACTATATTTTGTATGATGCAGAATTAAGAAAAAAGGCAATTGATAAAATCTTTGAACGATTAAATGGACTTACTTATGTAGATATGAAGTTAACAACTTATTATGGAAAACCATTTTTAAAAATGGGTTCAAAAATAAAGATAGAAACAGATAATGGATTTCTAGAAACTTATGTTTTAAAACATCAATTTACATTTAATGGTGCTTTTACAAGTACCATAGAAAGTCCATTAGAAACAGAACAAGAAATTAAAACAAAACAAAATGTTACTTTAAAAGAAGCATTAAAAAATACACAAATTATAGTAGATAAGCAAAATCAAAAAATAGAAGCAATTGTAAAAGAAGTTGATATATCAAATGGAGCAATTTTAGAAATGCAAAATACGATTGTTCAGAATAAAGAAGAAACGACTAATTTAATTAGTCAAACAGGTGGAAGCAATTTACTTTTAAACTCCCAATTTTATCAAGAAGCTGATAGATGGGAAAAAAGTGAAGAAATCGATTTTAAAGTAATTACAGGAAATGTTGATATAGAACAAAATACAATTACCAAATCAGAATTGTTATTGAAAAATGGTATTTTGTCTCAAGAGTTTTCTATGATGAATCAAAAAGATTACACTATCTCATTGAAATATAAAAAAGAAGGTTTAAATCAAAAAGAATCGGGAATTAGAATTTATAAAACAGACAATTCTTATTTTGAAATTTTAAAGACAACTCTTCCTATGACTTCAAGAAAAAATTTTTCCTATACTTTTAGAGCTCCGATGGGAGCTACTAAAATAGAAATTTATACAAATGATGATGATTTTTATATTAGTGATTTGATTGTTCAAAGTGGAACAAGTACAGAATGGAGTCCAAATGCTGTAGAAACAAGAGGTTTAGGACATAAGCTATCTGGAAATGATTTAGAATTATATGATTTAGGCAATTCAAAAGAAAGTACAACTTTAGACTATAATAATTTAAATTTCTATCAAAATGACGTTTTGAAAGCAGAATATGGAAATAGCAATATGCTAGTAGAAAAAGCAAGAATTAAAAGCAATGCAAACATTTGTGGAATTACCTATATCAACATAGATGATGACAATGTCATTGTGAATTAGAGGTGATAATATGGCGACATTATTAGGAACGAGTAATTTTAGTGGGCGATATGGAAGTCACTACTTTTACTCTGTTTATTATGATTATACACAAGATATAGTTAACAACAAAACGATTCTTACACTTTATGGATATATTGGTGGAGATAAATATGCAGATGGGAGTGGAAGTGCTCAAACTTGTTATATCGATGGAAGAGCGATTGGGTCTTTTACTTCTATTAAACCTAATTCTAATGTATTAATTGGAAGTACAACAAAAGAAGTCAAACATAATTCAGATGGAACATTTCCAAATACTACAATTTCTGCTTATTGTAATACTTTATGGACAAATGTAGATAATGCTTCTTTAAGTGCAACTTTAACATCAACACATATTAAATCGATTGCAAGAAAAAGTACTCTAGGAACAATTTCTAATTTTGTTTTTGATGAAAATGAAAATATTGGAATTCCTTTTATGGTGCCAATTGTGAAGCATTATAATGAATTTTATAATGTTCTTAAGATTTCATTAATGGATGATGTTACACAATGGTCTTTTATAACAACAAGAGAAAACTTCAATGGTGGAGAAATTGTATTTAGTGTAGAAGAATTACAAGCGATTTATAGGAGTATGAAGAAATTGCAAAGAACTCGCTTTAAATTTGAATTAATTACTTATTCTAGTAGCAATAAAGTAAATACTATTGGAACTGATATTAACGAGAATGTATATGGAAGTATATCTTTAGTTGGACTTTCTCCTACATTTAACATAGATTCTGTAGAATTTGAAGATGTTAATGTTAAAACTTTGGCTCTTACAGAAAATAAGAATATTTTCATAAAGAATTATTCAGATTTAAAAATCATATTTACAGAAAAGGGAACCGCAAATAAAGGAGCTCTTCTTGAAGATGGTTCATATGTAGCACAAGTAACAACGCAAAGTGGTATAAAGACACAAGCATTAAATCATAGCGATATATTTCCAAAATCTCTTTTGTTCGAAAAAATCTCAGATAGTAAAGTTAGCCTTTTTGTATTTGATTCACGAAATCTTCGATATCCTACTTCAGATGTTTATCAGAATATTATACTTTGGGATTATCAAGAAATATCTTTTGATAGAAATACAAGCAAGGTATTTAGAACAAATAGTGTAGAAGAAGCAACTTTTTTACAATTAAAAGGAATTTATTATGATTTCTCAGAAAAACAGGGAGCAAACTTTATTACACATGCTAATTTAAAATATAAAGAGAAGAATAGTCATTCAGATTTTATAGAAGTAGATATTACTTCCAATATTAGCTGTGAGAATGGAGAATTTTATTTAGATAATTATAGTTTAGGAAATCTTGATGTAACAAAAGAGTATGAGGTTGTAATTGAAGTAAGTGATCAATTATCAACAACAAGTTTAAACTTAGATTTAAATAGCGCAGAACCATATCTTTGGCATATGAGGAAAAAGAAGATTATGGGAATTGGAGGAAAACCAGATACTGATTTAACAAAAGGTTCTCTTCACCTTTATGGAGATATTAAAGTAGAAGGAAAATATATGGATATATATCCAATTGGCTCTATCTATATGAGTGTTAATAATATCAATCCAAGTACATTATTTGGTGGAAATTGGGAGCAAATTAAAGATCGTTTTTTATTAAGTGCAGGAAATAGTTATGCTGCAGGAACAACAGGGGGAGAAGTTAATCACACCTTATCCATTAATGAAATGCCTTCTCATACCCATAGTCAAAATCCTCACGGTCATTCGCAACATCCAAATACTTGGATGAACGTAGGTTCTTCACAAATACCAAGAACAGGAGGATATTATTACGCAAATGCAGAGCATTCTGCGGATTATTGGACTGGAAGTACAACTGCAACTAATAACTATACAGGAGGAAATGCTCCTCATAACAATATGCCTCCTTATTTGGTAGTTTATGTTTGGAAACGGGTTTCATAGATATGGAAAATATGACATTAAACGAATTATCAAATTTATTGGCATTCATTATTACATTGATATCTTCTATAGGAACTTTATTATTTGGAATAAAAACGATTTTGAATAAGCAATTAAAACCATTAGAAGAAAACATTGAGAATTTAGATAGGAATCAGTGCAAAAATTATTTGGTGAGTTTTCTAGCTGATGTAGAACGTGGAGAGAATTTTGATGAGGCCCTTATTAAAAGAGCTTATGATGTTTATGACCATTATGTAAAAGATTTAAAAGGAAATAGTTATATTCATGACAAATGGGAAAAATTGATGAAAGGAAGTAATTAAATGCAAGAATTTATGAACTGGGATATTCTAACTACATATGCGACTTTTGTCACGATTGTATTTATGGTAGTGGAATTTATTAAAGAATTAAAATATGTAAAAAAAATAAAAACAAAATATGTAAGTTTTTTCGTCGCGTTGATTTTATTGACGATTACTAATTTAGCGCTCAATACCTTTCACTTTTTTGATATTACATTATACATACTAAGCTCTATTAGTATTAGTTTAGGAGCAAACGGATTAAATGACTTTAATAGAAAAGGAGGGATTTTATGAAAAAAGGAATGACAAGTATTAGGAATGGAGTAGAAGATTTACTTTGTCCATTTGAATATGTTGGAATTAGCCAACCAGCAAATGGAGCCTATTCTCATCAAGGAACAATGGCAAATGATATTGGTTTTAAAGATATTAGAAATCCATATGAACCATATTATGCACCTTGTCATATTAAATGTATTCATATATGGAAAGACTATGGACAAGCTATGTGGCAATCGATAAACAAAGTTCGTTTTACAGATGGTTCTATTGATTATCTTACTTTTGTAACAGCACATGATAATTCATTTACCGCAACAGTTGGAATGGAAAGACAACAAGGAGAATTAATTGGTCATAAGGGAAACAAAAAAGCAAGTGGTGTTCATGCTCATATTGAATGTGCAAAAGGATTATATAGTGCGAAAGATTGGAAATACAATTCTTATGGCAACCCATGTTTTCCTAATGAAATCAATATTGATGAAGTATTCTTTTTTGATGAAACAGAACTAAGTAAAAATCATATTCCAAGTACTTATAAAATCAAATACTTAAAAGATGTTGTATTAGAAACATCATCTAATAAAGAACCGCTTCCTTTAAAAGTAGGAGACCAAGTAAAAATTATAAAAACAGGAAATGGTTCTAGTTTAGGGACTTCAAATATAGCTTATGGAATTGGCTGGGATAGAAAAATATTAAAAATTTGGGAAGATAGGCCTTACCCATATCAAGTAGGAAATGAAACGGGAACAACAGGCTTCTATAGAAGAGAAGCATTAGAAAAGAGGTAAAAAAATGAATGAAACAATCAATTCTGTTTTTACAGAAACACAAGATGGAATCAATGCATCGCTCAATCAGCTAGAAGTAACTTGTATTACTTCAAAACAAAATAACTTTCATTTAGACAGTGAAGGAAATTTATCCGTAAATAGTATTACAACAGTAGTTGATAATCCTACTACTAGTACAACTGTTGATTTTAATTCTATTTATCCAATTGGTTCTATTTATATGAATACAGCTTTGGTAGATCCAGTAACTCTCTTTGGAGGAACTTGGGAATTACTAAAAAATAGATTCTTAATTGGGGCAGGAGATTTATATGAAGTAGGAGAAATGAAAGGCGAAATAGAGCATAAATTAACAAAAGAAGAAATGCCAAAGCATACGCATACTCAAAACCCACACAGTCACACACAACATCCTGATACTTGGATGAATATTGACAATCCTTGGGTTCCAAAATCTGAGTACTATTATGCCCATTCTGGAAATGGAATATCTAATAAATATTATACTGGCAATACAACCGCAACTAACAATGATACAGGAGGTTCACAACCTCATAACAATATGCCTCCATATTTGGCAGTTTACATGTGGAAGAGAGTCGCTTAGCTTAGCTCTCTTTCCTCTTAAAGTTTTAAAAGGAGTGATGAAATGGAAAAAGAACTAAAAAATTTAAGAAAAAAAAACGAAAAACATTTTTTACAAGATGATGGAACAATTATTGCGAAAATGTATAGAGAAAATATCCACTATTTGAAAAATGGAGTTTATGAAGAAATTGATAATACATTAATCAAAAAAGGAAATAAATTTCAAAATAAAAGCAATGAATTTAAAGCTTCTTTTCATGAAAATGATAAAAATAAATTATTAGAAATGGAAAAAGATGGACATACTCTTTCTATGAGTTTTAGAAATGAATTGGAAGTGTGTCCAAATGTAAAGAATACAGAAATTTGTTATCAAAACTTATTAGATAAGGTGGATGTTACTTATAAAGTGTTATCTAATAAAGTAAAAGAAGCAATTCTTTTAAAAGAAAACAAATATAAAAAGTTAGAATTTATAATTGAAACAGATTTAGAACTAAGTATCAAAGGTAAAACAATAGAAGCTAAAAATGACAATGAAATTATCTTTGTAATAGAAGCTCCTTATATGATAGATGATAACAATATAGAAAACCATAATATTTATTACACATTAGAAAAACATTATGATCATTATGATATAACGTTATATTTAGATACAAAATGGTTAGAAAAAGCTGCATTTCCAGTTATCATTGATCCAACTATAACAAACTATAATGAAGGTGGAGTAACATATGATACTTATATCTTTGAAGGCGATCAAGATTATCCAAGGGGTCACTCTAAAAAGTTATGGTTAGGAGTAGATAAAAAGGATGATGGAAAAGTAGAAAAATATCGTGCATTATTCAAATTTCATTTGCCTAAAATTGGAACAGGAAGCCAAATTATTGGTGCTGAAGCAGTCATGCTAGCATGGGGGGATCCATATGCGAAACAAGATATCTTTGCCGTTCATAAAATTAACAAAGAATGGGATGAAAATACAGCGACTTATAAAACGATGTGGAATGCTTATGACTCCAGAATAGAAGCTTATAGTATGTTTAGAACATCATTACATTTATCCAATTGGGGACCAGAAGAATATAATCATATTGATATTACAAACTTGGTAAAATCTTGGTATTCAGGAGAACCAAACAATGGAATTATGATTAAAAGCTACTATGAAGTCTATGATCCAGATATAAATAGTTTGCTAATTTATTCTAGTGAAAATGATGAGAAAGCAAATCCTCCATATCTATTAATCCATTATAGAAATCAAAATGGATTAGAAAGTTATATGGATTATCAAACACAGAGTTTTACAGAAGGAAGTACAAGCGCGAATTTATATAATGGAAACTTAGTATCCGTATGGAATGTTGGGAAAACAGTATCAGGAAAGTTCCCCGTTAATTTAGACCTTATTTATAATACCAATGATATCATTTTAGAAACCAATTATGGATATGGTTTAGGAGAACAACTGAGTCTTCATCAAACATTAGAATTTGAAACCATTGAAGAATTTGAAAAAGATGAAAAACTTATCATGCTAAGATATAAAGACGGAGATGGAACCTATCATTACTTTTATAAAGGAAGTGATATTACACCTACTCCAGTAGAAGGTTATGAATTTGATGTTGTTGAAAGAAATCCAGAATCTTATTATGACGAAGATGGATTATCTTTGGTAATTACAAAAGATAATGACAATTTTATGATGCAAGATAATGATGGCAATACTTCTTATTTTACAAAAAATGGGGATATTTGGTATTTAACAGAAATCAAAGATACAAAAGAAAGTACTATAAAAATAGAATATTTGAATAATAAAATTGTAAAAGTGATTGATGGAAATAAAAAAGAAATTACGCTTACTTATGGGACGAATGTAATCACAGTAACAAGCCCAAATGAAACTGTTACACTAAACTATGAAAATAATTTATTAAAAAGTATTGTATCAAAAAATGGTACAACCAATATAACTTATAATAATCATAATATTATTTCTAAAATCACAGATATAACAGGAAAAAGTATTGGTTATGAATATTATGATACGATTCCATATCGAGTAAAAAAGATCAGTGAATATGGAATAAATAATACTTTAGGAAATTATTTAGAATTCATTTATGGATTTAATGTAACAACAGTAAAAGACAATAAAAACAGAAGCCAAACTTATACGTTTAATAATAATGGAAATACAGTAGGAATTACTAATTTAGATGAAGATGAAAATCTAAAAGAAGCATTTGGAAAATCGATGATTTATGGTTCTAAAGATCAATATACAACTTCATTTGGAAGTGTTAATAAATTAGTAGAAGAAAAGTCTATGGTAAAAGTAGTGAAAAACTATTTACAAAATTCTAGTTTTGAACAAGATACAAATGATTTATTTTTTACTACAGATAGTGAGAATGTTCAAATTTCAATTTCATCTGATTATGCAAATACAGGATCAAAAAGCTTATATATAAAATCCAATGTAATGAATGAAAAAGCGATTTTAAATAAAGCATTTGTAGGAAAACCAATACATGCTTATACATTTAGTATGTATGTAAAAAATGATGTTCCATTTAAATTAAAAACATCAGTGTCTTTAGCAGATTCTGTAGGTGGATCACAAGGAAAAGCAATAGAAATTCCAATTAACCTAGAATTTACACGATATGATATTTCTTTTTTACAAAATATAAAAGATAAATCATCAACAATATCATTAGAAATTGAAAATCCAGGAAATATTTATATTGATGATGTTCAAATAGAAGATGGGCAAACAGCCAATCTTTATAACTTAATTGATAATTCAGATTTTAGCGATGGAACAATGAATGGTTTTTCATTAGGATATAGTAGAATTTTTGAAACTCCAGCTCCAGAAGAAATTCCAACTATGAATGTTGTAGATATAGGAAATGCAAAGGCATTAAAAATAACAGGAAGTCCTTATTTAAGTGAAGCAATTGAAAAGACTTTTCCTGTAAGTGGAAAAGCTGGAGATATTTATACGATTTATTTCTGGTATAAAAATGAAGAAACAGTGAACGATGTTTATACTACACGTAGAAGAGTATTAATTAGTTTTGATTATGGAGAAGTAGATGATCCACATTGTTTAATTCCAAGAGGAACATTTACGCAAAATAATACAACTTGGCATTTATTTGAAGCTACTTTTATGGCAGAATATGATTATACAAATTTTAAATTGAATATTTTTAATGATTGTAATGCAAACAATTTATATTTAACGAATTTTGGACTTTATAAACCAATTGCAAGTACAGGATATGATTATGATTCTAATGGAAATGTAACAACTGTTCATGATCCTCTTTCAGGTCCAAAAGAATTATCTTATGATAAGAATAACCAATTAGTAGGAATGTTAGATGTAAAAGGTTCTAACTTTGTCTATGAATACGATAATGAAGTTAAGACAAGAGTGTTAAAAGGAATCAGTGCAACTGGAATTTCTAATGAAATTGAATATGATGAATTTGGAAATCCAATTATTACCAAAATTACCAATAAAAACACAAGAGAAAATATAGAAGGTATTTACCACATTCGTATGAAAGGAACAAAGAAATATTTTGATAATAACTTTTATGCAAACATGATTTCTTTAAGAGAAGATTGTTGTAGTCATGATGGATACAATTTCATAAAAGAAGATAATTATTATAAAATAATTCCAATTGATAATCCAAATTATGCAATTCATCATTTTCAGGAAAGAATAACATTAAGTAAAACAGAATATTCTTTATTTGAACTCATTAAAAATAAAAATGGAAGTTATATGTTTAAATTAAAACAAGAAATTGATGAGAATGAAGAAATATCTGGAGTAGAAGAACAACCTAAAATCTATGTCACATTTGATAATGAAAAACTAGTTTTAGAGAAAAAAGAAATGGAAAATCCAAATCAAAACTTCTATTTAGAAGAAGCAGGAAATCATTTATTTGTAGCGAATACTGCTGAATATACAGAAGATGGAAAATATATAAAATCTACAAAAGATACTTTAGGTAGAACTACTACTTATGATATTGATACGGAAACAGGTTTGACAAATTCTATTACAGATCCAAAAGGAGTTTCTGTTAATTATACTTATAATAATAAAGAGCAATTAACTAAAGTAGAAAAAGATGATAAAAAAGTAGAATATGAATATAATGATAAGAATTTGTTATCTAAAATTAAACATGGAACAAAAGAGTACAATTTTACTTATGATGAGTTTTTAAATACCAAAACAATTGGAATTGGGAATCATTTATTAATTACCAATAATTATGAGGAAAATAATGGGAATTTAAGTTCTTCTACTTATGGAAACAATGATACGATTTCTTATACATATGATAAATTTGATCGAGTAAAAACAATTACTAAAATGAATGGAACTTACACGTATTATTATGACAATTTAGGAAATGTAGCTAGAATTGCATTTAATGATAAAGAAATTTATAGATACCAATATGATTTATTAAAGCGATTAACAGATTATCAATATAATAGTTTTAGAATCAAATATAAATATGACGAAACAAGTAATGTAAAAGATAAGTATTATAATTATTTAGAAACTTCTCAACATTTAAATTACGAGTATAATAAAGATAATGCAGTAACAAAAATAGTATTTGATAATTCATTAGACACAGAAGACAATATCCCTTATCAAGATGAATTAGTATATAACTATGATGAACTAGGAAGAATGACAGAAAAGAAATTAAATGATACTTATAAAACAAATTATCATTTTATTACAAAAGGAAAGAGAACATCATTTATATTAGATAAGTTGAAAGATAACTTTAATGAGTTTGAATATAAATATGATTCCTTAGATAATATAACAGAGATTTATAAAAATGGGGATTTAGTAAATCATTATGAATATGATAATTCTAATCAGTTAATAAAAGATGATGATTATGAAAG
>CANEDJ010000016.1:0-28831 GCA_947426265.1 uncultured Mycoplasmatota bacterium
GATAAAAAAAGTAGCATATTCTTTTTGAATATACCACTTTGTCAACAGTCTGAGATTAAAATGTAAAGTATTTTAATCTCAAATTATTGTTCTAAAAGATAAACCAAATCTGGATCTATCGTTTTATTTTTTGTATAAATGGTCCAATTTGTTACATCTTTTACTGTAAACCAAGCTTCATCGCCTTCATGCATAGTATCAATATCATATGGTTCTTGTGTCAATTTTGCTTTAAATTTTTCTCCTTTAAATTCTAATAATTCAAACCAAATATGTTCAAATTTTCCAATTTCTTTTAATGGAAGTCCAATCTTTATCAAAATTGTATTTTCTTTGTTCTCAGATTGTTCTTTCACATAAGAAAATCGTTCCATTGCCAGTTCTTTCATTCTACTTGTCTCTTTCTCGCTAATAAAGAATAATGGATTCTCACCCCATAATGTATCATAAATAGATATTTTACTTAAAACACCATTTTTTTCATCTTCCTCACTTTGATAAAGAAAAATGATACTAGTCTTACTATTATGTCCATTCTTTCGATCATTGATTCCACCCAATTTTTGCTTTTTATATTCTAGGATACCTTCAGTCCAAGATCTACAAGTTACTACAACGGGATAGCCATTCACCAAGCAACCAATATATGCACTGGATTTTCTTGGATCTACTGTATCATTCTTATCTAATAAATATGTAGCATAAGTTGAAATCAAATGATAATGATTCTGATAATTGGAAACGTTTGATCCTAATATTTCTAACTCTGTCAAGCCACATCTGCAAAGACCATGGGTATGTAACCAAACATTATTTTTTTCATCTGTTACTGCTTGAACATTAAATAGGCTTTTTGGAGAAGGCAACACTTTTGATTTTGATGTCATAATAACCCATTTTGCTGGTAAAACTTTTTCAGCACTTTCGTCAAGAACTCCAATCATGTCAGGTACCATAGCAACAGCGAGTTTTAGCTGAAGTTGAAACGATTTTTTTGAATCCTCATGAAATTCCATAAAAATGGTCAAAGCTTTTGTTGCTGATAATAAATCGGTTTTCTCTTTTTCTGTAAAAAGAAAATTATGATTGAGATAATAGTCTGGAACAGAAACTCCTCCAGAATAAAATCCCACTTCATATTTTTCTTTTTGATATTCTATGGTCATATAAAAAACTTGTTCTGCTGCATTTAAATGATGCTCAATTACTTTCATTTCTGATATAGAATTTATATTTTCTATACTATTTTTTAAAAGATCACAATTTTGATCTCTTGGTATAACCATCATATAAGATTTTTCTTCCCAATATCCTAATGGGGCTTCTTCTAGTTTTTTCATTTTTACAATCCTTTCCAATCTATAACTTTAATTTATCGGTTTACTCTTTATCAATGAATAAAAAGCGATTTCTACCTTGTAAATCTTTCTCTACTACAATTGTAGCCTCTGGAAAATACTTTTTTGCATATTCTTTTAAATATTCTCCTTGTGTTGCTCCTATTTCAAATGCTAATAAGCACTTATCTTTCATAATCCTAGAAGCATTTTTTAAAATTTCTTCATAACAATATAACCCATTATGCTCTGCATAAAGCGCTATTTCAGGCTCATTTTGTTTTACAATTTCCATGATTTCTTCTTCCCTATCTATATAAGGGGGATTACTAATTAATACATCATATTTTTTTATCAGCGGCTCCAATAAATTTCCTTCTAAAAATTCAATTTCTACATGATTATTTTTGGCATTCTTTAAGGCAACTTCTAAAGCTTCTTTAGAAATATCTACAGCAGTGATATTAGAACAAAGTTCTTTTTTTAAAGTAATTGCAATACAACCACTACCTGTTCCTATATCTACAATGTCAATTTGATCTGCGAATTTCTTCTTACATCTTTTGATTACTTTTTCTACCAATTCTTCTGTTTCAAATCTTGGAATTAAAACACTGCTATTTACTACAAAAGGATATCCATAAAAATCGACATTGCCAACAATATATTGAACAGGTTCTCCTTCTTGTAAACGTTTCGTTGCCTCTTTGAAATCTCCCTGATAATATTTTTTTAAATATTCTAAATCTGTCATTCTAAAAAACTAGCTTTAGCTTTAGCTTTAACTTTAGCTTTAGCTTAAGCTTAAGACTAGTTTCCCTCCTTTAATTTACGAGCTTGGTCTTCAGTAATTAAGGCTTCTATAATTTTATCTAAGTCTCCATCCATTACTCTATCTAATGAATTTGTTGTATATCCAATGCGATGATCTGTTACACGATTTTGTGGATAATTATAAGTTCTAATTTTTTCAGAACGATCTCCTGTTCCTATTTTACTTCTTCTTTCTGCTCCGATTTCTTGTTCTTGTTCTCTTAGTTTTAAATCATAAAGTCGTGTTTGTAAAATTTTAATGGCTTTTTCTTTATTTTTAATTTGACTTCTTTCAGTTTGAGAATAAACAACCAATCCTGTTGGAATATGAGTAAGTCTTACTGCACTATCTGTTGTATTTACACCTTGTCCTCCGCATCCACTACTTCTTGTAATATCAATTCTAACCTCATTCATATCAAGTTCAAAATCTACTTCTTCTGCTTCTGGCATCACTAAAACTGTTGCTGTAGAAGTATGAACTCTACCTTGCGTTTCTGTTTCTGGAACTCTTTGAACACGATGCGCTCCACTTTCATACTTCAATTTTGAATAAACATTTTCTCCTTTAACCATAAATTCGATTTGAGAAAATCCTCCTGCTTCTGAATCTTCAGAATTTAATACTTCAATTTTAAAACCTAATTTTTCTGCATATTTTGTATACATTCTATATAAGTCACCAGCAAAAATATTGGCTTCATCTCCACCCGCAGCTCCACGAATTTCAACAATTACATTTTTTCCATCATTTTCATCTTTTGGTAACAACAAAATCTCTATTTCTGCATTTAATTTGTTTAAACTTTCTTCTAATGCCAATTGCTCTTCTTTGGCAAATTCGCCAAGTTCTGGATCCTTGCTCATTTCTTTTGCTGCTTCTAAATCACTTGTTAATTTCTTATATTGCTGATATGCTTCATACGCATCTTTTAAGGAAGATTGTTCGCGTGTTAAGGCTAATGTTTGTTTTATATTGGAAATAACTTCTGGTTTGATAAGTTCCTCTGTTAATGCATTATAACGTTCCTCTATTGCCATCAGTCTTTCTATCATAATATTCGCCTCTTTCTATAACATAAGAATTATACTATATTTTATTCTATTACGCAAATAAAATATGGTATAATTATTACAATGAGGGTGATACTTATGGAAAAAATTGCTATTATTTCTGACATTCATGGAAATGAAATCGCTTTAAGAGCTGTTTTAAATGATATAAAATGCAAAAATATAAAAAATATAATTTGTTTAGGTGATATTGTTTTAAAAAACCCAAATCCACATCAATGTTTAGAATTAATAAGACAATGCTGTTCAATCATTTTAAAAGGGAATACTGATAATTGTGTTGCTACTTTAAATGAAGCTAAACTAGAGCATATTTGGACAAATCAACAGCTTACAGAAGAAGAAATTGACTTTCTAAATAATTTGCCAATCTCCTATGAAATGTATATTAGTGGACATCTCATCCGTTTTTTTCATTCCTCACCTACAAAACTAAATAATATTATGAATATTTCAAATAATAAACTTTCTACAATTCCGTATTCAGAAATGTTTCAAAATACAGAGTTTATAAATAAAAGCCATAATAATGAAGAACCTGATATTGTTGTATATGGTCATACACATACATCTGGAACTGCCCATTATGGAAATAAACAACTTGTTAATGTTGGGGCTGTTGGATGTACTGTAGAATTATTAAATCACGATAAGACAGATATTAAAAATAAATTAACCACAATGGCAAATTATTGCATCATTGAGGGAAATATAAATGATAAAACTTTAGGTTCACTTTCTATTTCTTTCATAAAAGTACCATATTCGATAAAAGAACAGACTATTATTTTACAAAATAGTGATATGCCAAATAAAGAAAACGCGATAACAGAAATCACAACTGGAATTTATGAAAAAAGATAGAAATTACTGTTTTAACGAAAAAAATTTAATTTTATTTTTTGAATCATTTATAACAATTATTTCTCATTTTTTTATCTGTTCAAACAGGATAAAATAGCAAATTATCTATTTTTAAACGACTTTCTTAATCTAATCTATATGGCACTTTACACATTTTCCTATTTATATTTTTTTAGTTAACTCTTTTGCTTCTAAAAAAGTAATCAAAGTAATTCTAGCCATGATTGTCACCTCATTCTTCTTGTTCTATTTTTTCCATATATTTTTTTAATATATATTCTTGCCATTCTTGACACATTTTTCCAACATAAGTAGTTGGCTCTATCCATAATAAAACATGATCCTGCTCTATTGGCTCAGACATTTTTCTATCAAACTCAGCAATGTATACATTTGCAATCACCTCTAGATAGCCATGTGTCTTAGAATATAAATAAGAACCAACTGTTTCAAATGGAATTAAGTTCTTTAATTGATATCCAGCTTCTTCTAACGCTTCTCTTTTTAAGGCAGCTAAAACTGTTTCTCCTTCTTCTATTCCTCCACCCAAATAAAAGTTATCTTTTCCATCTGTTACAATCCCAATTTTATGATCTTCTTTTCTTTTCAAAATAGCATATGCGCCTGGTCTTTTCTTATAATTGATATTTTCTAACTTTTCACCAAAGTATTTCATACTTTTACACCTCTATATTTCCTTTTCTTGTTTAAAGTCTTAAATTTCTAACTTTTTTATATATTCATAGATTTCTATCCATGTTTCATAATGTTTTAAATGACTATATTTTTTATTTCCAAATAAAATTGCATCAATTCCATACCGATCTGCTTCTATACAGTTTCTAGCATTGTCATCAATTAATAGATCTATTTCATATTCTGAACATACTTTTCCCTTATTTCTAGCATTTACAATTAATTGATCAAAATAAATATGATGTTCTTTTAACCATTCTTTACTTTGCTCATATGGATTTTTATGAAATTGAGAATCCCTTGCTGTAATAATATAAATAGAATGACCATCAAGGTGCAACTGATTCAAAATCTCTACTGCATTTTCTCTTGGAATCGCTTTGGATGTAATGCTTTCTTGAATGGGACCTAAAAAATGTTTTAATTCTTCCTCATTAAAGCCAAACATTTTTTGATATATATTTCCATCATTTGTTGTATCAATCATGAATTCTCTATTGACATTAATAGTTTTCCCTAACTGGCGTGCATAACTTTCTGCTTTTTCTATTAATTCTTCTTCAATCTCTGTTAATGTGTTATCAATATCTATTCCTATTCTCATATAAATTCAACCTACTTTTTACAATTATATCATATTTTAAAATTCAAAAAAAGAAAGCACTATTCGCTTTCTTCTTCCATATCATCTTCATCTACTAAAGATAAATCTTCTAAATCATCATCGCCATCATCTAAATCATCATCTTCAATAATAGCATCAATGTCTTCCTCTTCTGTTTCTTCTTCTATAGAATCTTCTTCTTCCTCTTCTGTTTCTTCCTCTATAGAATCTTCATCATCTTCTTCGTCTAGAACCAATTCTACAGAATGATGATCCCTAACATCCCATTCTGCATTATCCAATAACACAAAACGTTTATCAATGGTTAAAGATGTATAATAATCTCCAATACGACTTGCGTATTCATCATCTGTATATCCTAACAAATTACAAATTTCTCTAAAAATACTTGGCGTATTCATTGGCTTTTTGTTTTCCTTTAATAACATATAAGTTAAATCAGTATATGATAATATTTCTAATTCTGCTCTTGGCATATCTTTTAATTTCATAACAATTCCTCCTACATTTTATTTCTGGCTTCAACTCCAATTAAAGCTAAAGCATTTCTAATCACAATTAAAGTTGCCTCTATCAAATGAATTCTTTCATTGGTATATTTTATGTCATCTGAAAGAATTTTTTCATGCGCATAAAAAGTGTGAAACAAAGTCGCTAATTCATAAACATAGTTTACAATCATATGAGGTGCTCTTTTTTTAGCAGCTATTTCTACAATATCTCCAAATTCATACATATGAGAAAGTAGTTCCATTGCATATGATGAAGTAATTGTTTCATATTTTTCTACGTTTTCTTTATCTGCCTTATAATCACTCAAAATAGAACAAATTCTTGCATGAGCATATTCTACATAGTAAACAGGGTTATCATTACTTTGCTTAGTTGCCAATTCTAAATCAAAATCCATTTGTGTATCAATGGAACGAGCCGCAAAAAAGTATCTTGTTGCATTTAGTCCAACTTCTTCCACTAGTTCATTAATTGTCACTGCATTTCCTGTTCTTTTGCTCATTTTAATTTCTTCTTTGCCTCTCACAAGACGTACCATTTGTAAAATTTCAATATCAAGCTTCTTAGGATCTTCTCCAAACATTGCAATTGCACCTTTTAATCTAGCCATATAACCATGGTGATCTGCTCCAAATACATCAATTAATTTATCATAACCTCTACTATATTTGTCTTTATGATAAGCAATATCTGGTAACAAATATGTATTTGTTCCATCTGCCTTTACAATAACTCGATCTTTTTCATCACCAAAAAGGGTTGTTTTTATCCATAGAGCATCTTCACTCTCATAAGTATATCCATTTTTGATCAAATCATTCTTAACTTGTTCTACCAAACCACGTTCATAGATACTTTTTTCGCTACTCCAAATATCAAAAGAAACCCGAAAATTATCCAAATCTTTTTTGATATTCCCAAGTAAATAATCAAGGCCTTTCTGTTTTACAACCTCGTTATCAATCCCATTTTCCCCATACTCTTCTTTTAAGTTTTTAGCAATTTCTATAATTTCTTTTCCATGATATCCATCTTCTGGAAGTGTAGATGGTCTACCACAAACTTCTTCATAACGTCCTAAAATAGAAAGTTCTAAATTATGAATTTGATTTCCTGCATCATTGATATAGTATTCTCTTGTAACATCATATCCTGCAAATGATAAAATGCGAGACAAAGAATCTCCATAACTTGCTCCTCTGGCATGACCTAGGTGTAAAATACCAGTTGGATTAGCACTCACAAATTCAACATTAATTTTTTTATTTTCTCCAATATTGCTTCTTCCATAATTTTCTTTTTCTTTTAATATTATATTAATATTTTCTAATAAATACTCTTTCTTCACAAAAAAGTTTAAAAATCCTGGACCAGCAATCTCTATTTTTTCTATTTGATCATTAGAAATATTCTCTTTGATAAGCTCCGCTATTTCTCTAGGATTTTTATGATATTCTTTTGTTAATTGCATTGCAATATTACTAGAATAATCTCCATTGGAATTTTCTTTTGGAATTTCTATTATAATCTCTTTTGAATCTTTTACTATTTCTTGTTTTTTCAAAGCCTCACTAATAAGCTTCTGCAATAGTTCTTTCATTTTTTCACCTCATACTGTAATTTAAATTCATAATCCCCCATGATTTCTTCTTTTATTTTTGTTTTATAACAGACATAAATCTGATATTCATTATTTTCTAATAATGATGTTTCAGTTTCTATTTCTATCAGTCCTAAACCAACTGGTTCTAATTGTGATTTTTTTGTTACTCCTTCCTCAAAATTTAATGTAATTAAATTTTCATTACTTCGTCGAATCATTTTTATTGTATTAGAATTTCTGTATATGGTGACAATGTTGTCTTCTTCTTTATAAGTAATTTTTTCATTCGTTAAAAAACCATCATAAGTCTTTTCCATTTGCTCATTATTCAATTTATTTTTTAATGTCACAAATACCTTGATTTTTGGCATAAAAACCCATCCTTTTTTAACTGAAAGTAATTATAACATACATTCTATAAAAATGCATTAAAAAGTATAAATTTTTTTAGTTTTCACAAAATTTTAAAGCATACTGTTATATTTTTCCTAATTCGTTCAATACTAAAAACAGAACGGAGTGATATTCTTGAAAAAATGGATACGATTTTTCTTGATATGTAGCTTACTACTTTTTTTGTGCTATGTTGGAATTTATGCTTATGCCCGCTTCACTCCAAAATTACCAATTGATTCTGCAAACTCATATTATTTATATGATAAAGAAAATAACTTGGTATCTAATAGAAATAGTAAAGAATGGATCAGCTTAAATGAAATTTCTCCATATTTAATCAATGCTACTATCTCAATAGAAGATAAAAACTTCTATAAGCATCAAGGTTTTGACTTTCTTAGAATTGCAAAAGCAATGTATGTTAATCTAAAAAGTGGGAAAACTCTACAAGGTGCTTCCACCATTACACAACAATATGCAAAAAACTTATTTCTAGATTTTGGAAAAACTTGGAATCGAAAAATTGATGAAGCTTGGCTCACAATTAGATTAGAATCACATTATAGTAAAGATCAAATCTTAGAAGGTTATTTAAATACCATTAACTATGGTGGCATTTTTGGAATTGAAAATGCTTCTAAATATTATTTTAATAAGAGTGCTAAAGATTTAACACTTGCTGAAGCAACTATTTTAGCTGGTATTCCTAAATGGCCTTCTGTATATTCTCCTTTAGCAAATGAAGAGGCTTCTAAAAAAAGACAAAAGTTAATTTTAGATTCCATGGTAAAAAATAAATATATTACAGAACAAGAGGCAGAAGAAGCTTCTAAAGTTGATTTAACATACAATGGAACAAAGTCTCAACATAATCTTTCCACACTTACCTATTATCAGGATGCAGTAATTGAAGAACTTAAATCGATTCGTACTATTCCAAGTTCCTTCCTAGAAACAGGCGGACTTAGAATCTATACAAATTTAGATTTAAATGCCCAAACGATTATGGAAAATAACATAAAAAAATATATGACAGATACAGAACTTCAAATTTCTTCAGTTATGATAGATCCAGAAAATGGAAAAGTAATTGCTTTAGCAGGTGGAACCGATTATTCAAAAAGTCAATTTAACCGAGCCATTTCTTCAAAAAGACAAGTTGGTTCTACAATGAAACCATTTTTATATTATTCTGCTTTAGAAAATGGCTTTACTCCTTCTACTACTTTTACAAGTGAAAAAACAACTTTTACATTTGCTGAAAATAAAACATATAGTCCAAAAAATTATGCAGACAATTATCCAAATAAACCAATCAGTATGGCAGCGGCACTTTCTTATTCTGATAATATTTATGCAGTAAAAACACATCTTTTTCTAGGAGAAGATACATTAGTAGAAACGGCAAAAAGGGTTGGTATTTCATCATCTCTAGGAGCAATTCCTTCTCTTGCTTTAGGAAGTGAAGAAATTGGAATTCTAGAAATGATGGAAGGATATATGACTTTTGCAAATGAAGGATATAAAATCGAGCCTTATTTTATTAGAAAAGTTGAAGATGCTAATGGAAATGTTCTATATGAGAAAAAAGAGGAAAAAGAGCAAGTATTAAATAAAAGTATTGTTTATGTATTAAATGAAATGCTTACCAATACTTATGCAAAAGAATTCATCGATTATAATTATCCAACTTGCATTAGCATTGCACCTAAAATTAGTAAGAAATATGCGATTAAAACAGGTACTACAGATACTGATCATTGGATTTTTGGATATAATAAAAAAATATTAATGGGTATTTGGAATGGATACGATGATAATCGTAATAGTGATGTTAATGATGGAACAATTAATAAAAACATTTGGATTGATACAGTAGAAGAATATCTTGAAAATGAACAAGATTATTGGTATGAAATGCCAAAAAATGTAGTAGGTGCTTTTATTGATCCAATTAATGGAACTCTTGCTACAGAAGAAACATCTAAAAAGAAAATGTTATATTATATTAAAGGTACAGAGCCTAGCTATGAAGAAGGAACATTAGATGCTTCTATTCCAACAATAAAAGTTGAAGAATAAATTCTTATATTAAACCGTTAATAAAATGGTATGTAAAAAGTGGATATGCTACCTTTTATATTGATTCTTATAATTTTTTCTCTTATAAAAACCTATATACAACCTAAAAAAAGATTTCAATTTAAGAAACCTTTTTTTGTTGCACTTTTTTAGTAATTTCTTTTATTAACTCATCTTCGTTTTCTGTGATAATCGGAATGTGATTGAAGATTGCAAAACTTTTATTTCTTCCAATTCCACATAAATTTTGACATCCAATAATAATATTTGCATTTGGATCAATCAATTTTAATTTTGGAATTAATGACTTAATATTTGTAGCTTTACACTTATCACAAATACGAAACTCATTATTCATATTCTTTTCCTATTAAAATTTCTACTTCATCATTATTCGTTAACAAAAACGCATTTGCATCATCTGTATCGATATGCATCTCATAATAAGAGGCATCTGCTGATTTAATATGAACATCTTTCATCATGCCACCCTTTTCACCTTCAATTTTCACAGCTACTTTAGATACAGCTTCTAATCCAAGTTCTTTTCTTTTTTCAGGTGTCATATGAATATGGCGAGTTGCTAAAATGCATCCTTCCTCTATTTCTACTTTTCCACATGGACCAATAATTGTAATTGGTTCACTTCCTTTTAAATCCCCTGAATCTCTTACAGGAGGGTTTAATCCCAATTTAATAGCATCCGTTTTTGATACTTCTACTTGTGTATAAGGACGAACAGGTCCTAAAATTCTTACTCCATCTATTTTAGATTTTGATGTTTCTATTGATACTTTCTCCACACTTGCAAATTGTCCTGGTTGATTTACAGGACGTAATACTTGAAGTTCATAATTTTCTCCAAATAAAATTTCTAAATGTTCTTTTGTTACATGAACATGTCTATTTGATATTCCTACTGTTACTTTCATTTAAAAATTCCTCCTCATTATCATTATAACACGCAAATTTTATTTTTACTTCATTTTTTAAATTTTTACATTCTTCTTACTTACTTCCACTTCCTCATAGAAATAAATTTTTTTCACAAACATAGTTTTTTTTATTTTGAATACAATTTTATAGAAAGGATTGATATTATGAATCAAAATTATTTAGGGAACAATAATTTTCCTGGAGCTCCTTTATATACTGGAAACATTCCAACGCCAAATCAACAAACTGCTCCTAATTATGCTACTACTTTACCCTTAGAACAATCATACATTGAAAATATTTTACGACTAAATAAGGGAAAAAAAGTAAGAGTGCATATGACTTTTCCAGACTCTAATGAATTTAGAGACAGAGAATTTGTTGGCATTATTGAACAATCAGGAAGAGATCATATTATACTAAGTGAACCATCTACTGGAAAATGGCAACTATTGTTAATGATCTATGTTGACTTTATTTCATTTGATGAACCAATTAATTATAGTCCAGAATTTATACCAGGCAATTGAATTTTAGAAAATAATTTGCTATAATGAGTATGGTGATAGTATGG
Organism: uncultured Mycoplasmatota bacterium; assembly: GCA_947426265.1. GTDB lineage: Bacteria > Bacillota_I > Bacilli_A > RF39 > UBA660 > MGBC102946. The sequence continues at coordinate 11,514 of CANEDJ010000016.1, forward strand.
ATGTAGTCATGATTATTTTGATCGTTTGTATCTTATTATGTTTCTTTTTCATTTGGTATATTAATGTATATAACAAATTCCAAGAATACATTATCAGAATTAATGAAGCTGAAGCAAACATCGATTCTGTTTTAAGAAAACGCTTTGATCTTTTAAATAAATCAATTGGTATTATTAAAACAAATACAAAAGAAAAAGGCGAAATTTTAACCGTTATTGATGAACTGCGTTCTAAAATGCTTTCTAATTTTGAACTAGATAGAGTCTTATACGATGCTTTAAATGAATTCCATACTTATTCTTTAAAATATGATGAATTAAAAAGAAATGATGCTTTTACAAAAATCGAAATTGGTTTAAATGAATCTGAAGCAGAAATTACAGCATTTCGAAAATATTATAATGATATCATTACAAATTATAACAAATTAGCAAAAGTCTTTCCTTCTGTCATAGTAGCAAAATTGTGCAAATACAAAGCAAAAACTTATTATGACGGAAAAAATATGGAAGACGATATTACAAATGACTTCAAACTATAAACTGCAATTAAGCAGTTTTTTTCAAATTAAGATAACAACATAAAAAAATTCAAAAAGAAATTTTCTGTTATCATACAATTGACCAAAAAACATAGAACTTTTATATCCTATGTCATTTTCTTTTTATAATATATATAAATATTCCAACAATACAACATACACTTCCATAAATGTAATATTTATATCGATTACTTGCTTTTGGTGTTTCTGCTTCTTCTAATTTCTTATTTTCAATTTTGATAATATATTCTCCATTTGCAGAATAATAATAATTTTCTCTTGCATAACGAGCTATATAGTCAGGATCTTTTAATTTTTGAATAGTGTTTGATAAATCACTTGCTTCATTTTTTAAAGTACTAAGTTCCGTTACTAATTCTCTTTCTTTTTCTTTCAACTCTTTAATATTAATTGTATAGGTAATTAAAGTGACCCAAAAGTAACCCATCAATACTATTGACAATGTTCCAAAAATCATCAATCGATGTTTTGAAGCACTTGGAATTTTTTTCTTCATCACCACATTATCACCTACCTTATTAAAAGTATATCATCTTTTAAAAAGTCTGACAACTAAGTGATGTAAATAATGTTCTAGACAAAAACCGACTAAAATCATTCCAAGAGAATATGGATGTAAAATTGCTTGATTAATTTTCCTTAAAATAATAAAGTAAATAAGGACATTGGCAAAAATAAACAAAAAAGTAAATAAAATTCTAAGTAAAATTTTTTTGTGATATAAATACTTATAGTTTACACTTACCAAGAAAGAAAAAGCCATTCCGTATAAAAAAGATACCAGTAAAGTAGAAATTTGAGTATCTAAATTCATCATTTAAATAATTTCCCAAAAATTCCGTCTTCTTTTTCTTTCTTATTTGCACTTTCCATATAAGTTAAACTATTGACTTTTCCTTTTATAGAAACATTTCCTTGATAAGTATCTAATTTAATAATTTCTAATTCTGATCCTTTAATGACCATATATCCCATTGTGGTATCCATCAAAAACTCTTCATTATCAAAACTATCAATTTTTTTTACGCCACTAATCACAATATTTTTTCGTTCATTTATGGTTACATTATGATTATAAGTTGTAACCATTGTTTCTATCTTGTCCATAAAAGCCTCCTTTAGTTAACTTTATGTCAGAAATCTTTTTTTAGAACAAAAAAACTTACCAATTGGTAAGTATTATTCAGCTTCTTTATTATATTCTCCAATAATTGCATCTTCAAACATTTTACGTACTTCTTGGTTGATTGGGTGAGCGATATCACGATAACCTCCAGTAGCAGTTTGACGGCTTGGCATAGCAATAAATAAACCGTTATCCCCTTCAATAATTCTAATATCGTGAACAGCAAAGCAGTCATCTAATAGTACAGATGCGATTCCCTTCATACGTGAATCTTCTTTTTCTACTTTACGTACACTTACAGATGTAATTTTCAAGTAAATCTCTCCCTTCAGTATAATTTACACTTTCAGTATATAATAAAATAGTTAAAAATGCAATAGTTTTTTAATAATCTATTCGAATAGTCTTTGTTATTACATCTGCATAAGAAAAAGATTTTATTCGATTTTGTTTCTTTTTTAGTTCCACTAAAAAAACATAATCATAAAGTTCTTTAATTGTCACATGGTAACTCTCGTATTTATTTCTCCCTAAGCTATATTTTATATAAGCTTCATGTCCAACATGTTCTTTCAAATCCTTCTTAATATCATCTATTGTCACTCAGTTCCTCCTATCTTGGATACCCTACATACATTGTACCTTTAGTTTTAATTCCTCCCATACCTGAGGCGCCATATTTAGTCTTTTCTAAAATCGCTTTTAAATCAATATCTTGATTAATATCAGATAAACTCATAATGCAGGCAATAATAGCTGGATCTAAAGCATGAATATTAATTCGTTTAGGACTAGAAGCAAAATTTGCTCCTGCTTTTATAAGCTCTTCGTAATCAGACTGACAAGCACCTGCAATAATAATCAATTTTTCATGACTTTTTTCATATTTCCGAGCTTCTTTAATCGAATTTACAAAATTCACACTATTTTTATACGCTTCTATATTATCTTTATTCCCTTTTTTACTATAAAAAGCATCATGTCCTGTAATAATTACAATATTAGGATTATATTCTTCTAACCAATTACGAATATTATTTGAAACATTTTCCTCTTTTTCTACAATCCCTACTGCCCATATATTAGAACTTTCATAATAATCCAAACATCTTTTCAAATATTCTTCATCACCATCAATGTGTAAAATCTTACCTGGCAAATAAAAATAATCATCTCTATTTAAAACAACATCAGGATTTACTCTTGTTAAAAAATTTTTTTCTTCCTCCACATCTTCTTCCTCATGATACTTTTTCAAATCTGACAATGGACTGTCTGCGCATAATCGTATATTCAAACCTTTTAAGTAACAAATATCCTCTTCTATTCCAAGTATTTTAAAAACCATGTCATTAGAATGAGAATTTCTTGTAACCAAATCCCCTACTTTCCATTCCATTTTATCACCTAAAAAAGTATATGATTTTACTCATATACTTATGCTGATTTAGTGAGTTACAATCCAAACAATACAATTTTATTAAACTTAAGTTTATATTGTCATCAAATAATAATACATAAGAATAGATTACTATATGTATTTATATTAATCAATCTAGCTATTAAAAATATAAATGAAAAAAGGCATTAATTTTAACTACTTATATGATAAAGTGTCTATTAATTGGATATGTGAAAAAAAAAGTGTCTGAATACACACTTCATTTAAAATTTCTGAATAATTGAGATTGCTTATTTTCTAATATAACCAAACACCTGGCTTTTCATTTTGGAATAATCATCTGCATATTTTTCACATACATCATTTCCTAATGTTTCACAATCCAATTCCACATAATCATAATTCATAACCTCTTTAAAGGTTAGGCTTCCTTGACTATAACCTGTTAAAACATTTGCATCTGTTGTTGATATATTAAAATGCCCATATTTAACACTACTAAAAATATATGTATTTTTTTTATTGGCTTTTGTTGTTTTATTTAAAAATACAATATATTCATTTTCAGGGTTTAATGGAGTTATTCCACCATAATAATTTATATAATTTCCTTGCCAATATGAAACTAAATCATATATTTTCAAATTTTTTCCTATTTCTATATTTTTGTCATTTTTTCCTTTAAACACTTCTAAAATCTTCACATTATTAATGATACCAATTCCATAAAATTCAAGTTCTCCATTTACTTTAATTTTTAAAACATATTCAGATTCATTAATTAAATCTTCAATAGTATTTATTTTGTCATCATTAATAAATATTTTCTTTGTTTCTGGATATATGTTATATTCAGATTGGATAGGATTAGAAAAATATAATACATTGTTAATAAACTGATTATAATCAATATGTTTTATTAAACTTCTGCCAACTGGAATAGCAATAATAAATCCCAATATTAATAAGCCACAAATATATATTAATATTTTTCTCATTTACAAATCCTCTTTTTTATCTTTTAATTTTCCATTTGAGATATAAAAAATCTTATCACAAAGAAACTTTAAATCTTCAATATTGTGGCTTGCTAATAAAACAATTTTATTTTGGCTTTTTAGGTCTAATATAATATTATGTAAATTTTTTATTGCTTTTTCATCTAATCCATTTGTTGGTTCATCTAAAATAATTATTTGTTGATTCTCCATAATAGCCTGTGCTATTCTTAGTTTTTGTTTCATCCCCAAAGAATATTCTTTATATTTTTTATCCTTATCATCGTATAAATCCATTTTTTTTAATACTTCATTAATATGTTTATCATCTTTTTTATTGTTAATACGATATAATATATCTAAATTATCAAATCCAGATAAATATGGATAGAAATTTGGTGTTTCTATTAATAAACCAAAATTACTTAAATCATAATCATTATTTATGATTGATTTATCATCAACTAATACGTCTCCTACATTTGGAAATATCAATGTTGATATAGCACGAAACAACATTGTTTTCCCAGAACCATTTCTACCATAAAAACCATATACATTTCCACTACGTAAATCAAGGTTTATGTCATCTAAAATAATTTTATCCCTTATTTTCTTTGTGTAATTTTTAACTGTCAATTTCATATTTGACACCTCCCAAATCCTTTTTTCTATATATAAATTTTATAAACAATATTAGTATTACTATTAGCAAAATATCAATAATATTAATATTATAATTACAGTATAAATTGATGAATGGAATAAATGATAACTTAAAAAAGTTCATTAATATTATAATGATCGAAATAACAATGGCATATGAATAAATAAAATTATTATTAAATATTGAAAAGGCTAAAATACTAATAGATAAAAGATAAGTTTCTAACATATATTTTATAATAATCAAAAAAGTTATTTCGTTTATTGGGATGTTAAATTTAAAAGTATACATAAAAATAAACCATTGTATAAAAATAGTAATCATTGTAAACAATATACTTTGACCCAAGTTTTCTTTTAAACATTCAAATAAATATCTATTTCTATTTTTAAACCTAGTATCAAAATTTATCAATTTATAATATAAAGAACTTGTCAATAGAAAAGTACCTGAAATTATTGGAATCATCCATACAAAATTTATATAACTATTTGTTGAACTAAAAGCTAATATATTAAGAGGTATGCGGAAATAATCATCTATAATTTCTGATAAATAAGGTTTTTTTAATATACAACTAATTAATATTATAAAAATATATAGTAATAACTTTTTTTTATCATATTTCCTCATCATTTTTCAATATAAAATCCTTTCTTCTTATCTTTAAATTTAATACTGTAAACATAATTAAGTCTAACATTAAAATAAATAATAAATAAATTATACTGTTCTTATATATATAAAAGACTTTATATATAGTTTCTAAATCAAAAAGTTTATTATTAAAAAAGAAGAAATTAAAATATTCCAAAATAAAATCAAAAGCAGTATACAGAAAAACAAAAATAATTGATGATACATAATGATTCTTAGCAAAAATATCAATCACTTTTATTGTTAAAGAAATTGTTATATATATTATCATAATATTTATAGTAATGATAACTATATCAATAATATAGTGAATTGATGTAGGCAATGAAAAAAGCATTACCACTAAATTAAAAATAGAAAATATAATGATACTCAATAGGAGTTCTAATTTTATACTTTTCTTCAAAAATATTTGTTTTGATTCATGTCTAGATATAATGCATGAGTTACTCATAGTTTTATATATAACATATTCTATTATAATAGATAAAATAATTAAAAAATATCTTATAGATATAATACCTAATCTTCCCATATATATCTCTAAAAAGTTACTTCTAGTACCATTTGCCATAAACAAACCTACTATAATACTTAACAAAATAAGAAAATAAACTTGTTTATTCTTAATTATATAAATCATAATAAATCCTTCTTTTGCTGGCTAAATCTTAATAAAATAATACTTACTAATAATAAGATGAAATATAATATTATTGAATCATTCACTTTAAATACTGATAACGGTTGCAATTGACCAACAATTGAATATTGACTAAGATTTAATAATGGACATACAAATTCTGTAAATAACATAATAAAAAATGGAAAAACATAAATTATTATTTTTTGTTTTACAAAGAACGAGATTGAATAAGCTAATCCAGATAAGAGACTTAATATAAATGATACATGTGCAATTACACAAATTAAGAATAAAGGTAAGTTTGATAATCGCAAAGAATCCATAAATAAAAATTTTTTACTAACCATATAAAATGCTGAATTTTGAAAATAAGAAAGGGCATTCCCACTTCCATATATAAAATACAAAGAAATGTAGTTTAATAAAAATGATAAAAAATTAATTAAAAATACTGTAAATATTATTATTATAAATCTCGAAAATATTAATTTTTTTTGATTTAATCTAGTATATAAAAACATATTTGTTTTTTGCCTTTTTTCTATAAAATTTATATCAGAAAAAATTGTTGAACAAAGGATAGGAAAAACTATTATAATTATCATATTTAAATTAACAGATGGATTATATAAAATATATAAATACTCTGCTCTATAACCGGTTTCAAACAATGTATTCAAATTATAATGTATAACCAGAAATACATGAATTAAATTAATCAACAAGATTCCAATTATTGCAAAATAAAATTCTTTTTTTTGAATTAAGCACTTCAAACTATATATAAATTCCTTCATTAATTCACCTGCAACTTTCTAATATTTTATAAGTAAACAAACACCAATAAAAATTGGCGTTTGTTTACTTAATTCCAATCTAGTAATCTACTACTCCAGTAACTGCACCTTTATTTAATGACCAATTATGATTACGAGCTCTTAAGCCCATCTTTTGACCATTTCCATATGTATATCCATAAGGAACAGATACTTCATCTTGATCACCTTTTTCAAAATCTTCTCTGTAAATATAGCTTCCTGTTGTTCCCCAAGTAACAGTTTTACCATCGCTTGAATAAGCTCCAGCATAAAATGTTACAGCCTTAATTCCAGTAAATGCCTCAAGGTAAACCATTGCATGATTAGCTGTTGGAGTAGTTACATATCCATTTCCAGTGCCATCACCAGTTTGGACATATCCTTGTGCTTTTGGGATTTGTAAATGGAATGCTGCTTGTCCTGCATACGCTGTTCCAATTGATACAATTCCTAGCAATGCAACCGTAGCCATCAACAATCCTTTATTTTTCTTTTTCATTTTTTCACCTCCATTTCTTTTTAATATAGATGAACTAGACTTTTAAAAAAATATTTTCTTAGAAAGAATACTGCGACATTCACTCTACTTGTTATAAGTATATCACAAATACTTCATATTTCAACTTTTTTCGACTTATTTAGACTAATAAACCTCATATTTCTATATTACTTGAAACAAATCTTCCTCCCCATTTATACCCATCTCCAGGGAAGCGCCTTCTACTATATAAATGTAGATTTTTCTACTATTCCCGTCACCTTTAATGTGCTGCTGCCTTTAAACAATACTCATCTGGCATGATCTTCACTACAACTTCTATAACGTTCTTCTACTCTATCAAAATTGATTAGAGATGTATCACCATTATTAGCAATCATCATATCTAATATTAAATTATCTTTATATCTTGGAATTACTAAAGCTTCTCTAAATACATAATATTTATTATTTACTTCTATTACTCCTACAGAAAACGGTGTTGTATAATCATTCACTTCATTTCCATTTTCTACTTTACAAGAATTAAAAGAACAATAATTCATATGAACATCATAAATTTGATAGAAATACTTACTATCCTTTTTAGAACTCTTTACTAGATTCTTATTAATATGATAATCTCCTTCCATTGTTATTTTAAATAATACTGAACCATATTCAAAAATCATATGTCTTAGTCTATTTTCTAATGGCCCAAATAATTCAATTTTATAACGACTAAATTCTTTTAAAATATCTGGATAATTATTTTCTAATAAATAAGAATTTGCTTCCTCTAAATTTCTACTTTGTACCATATCTACATAAGAAAGTGCTACTTGAAAGAAATCTTCATTATTAGTAGATGGATTATTCTGTACGATTGCCTCTGGCTTTTCTGTTACTTTTTCTATAGAAAAGGTATTTGACTATTTTATATTTACAAATACTGATATAGTCGTAACTAAAATAGAACAAGCCATAACAAAACCATACAAATAATGAATTATAAACTTTTTAAAATTTTTAGAAAAAGTCTCTTCTGCTTCACCCATTCCATTTTCTATAAGATAGTCAATAAGTAAATGCTTTTTTGGCTCTAATTTTCAAAAGCATTTCTTACGTCTCTTTCTTTTATTATCATTCATTTTATCTCATTAAATCAACATTTCTTCTTTTATATTCTTCACTATTCTTCTACTCTAACCACTCTTTTTTTCTCAGCTACATTTCCAGAGGGATCAATAGCACGATAAGTAAGTACATATCTTCCTGGAATAGATGACAAAGATCCTTCTATCTCTACTTTTAAATCTTCATTAGAATTGTCGCTAATCATAACTCCATTCATTAAGTTCATATTTTTTGTTTCTTCTGGTTTTATTGTTAAACGGTCCGTTTGAATTACTGGTTTCTCTTTATCAGATACAACTACAATTCGAGTAATTGTGCTTACCTCTTCTGCATAAGAAGTATGATAAGTTAATTGATATGTTCTTGCTTTTGAAGTATCTATGCGTGATACTGTTTTTCCTTCTGTTGTAATTTTTATTTTACTTTCATCTGGTAAATTTCCTTCTATTGTAATTGCTTCATATCCAGGATCTTCATAAGGTCGATTCAATTCAGCATGTTCTATTGCTTTCCCTCTCATCACAATCATTGGAGCTTGTTTTTTTACTTCGTCATAATCTTTAATCATATTTTCATCTTGATCAAATACAGTATACTCATATCCTTTTTCTTTTTTTTCTATCTGCATCAATAATTGATTGGAAAAATTCATTCTCTCTCTTGGATTTATAAATTTTGAATTAATATAACCAGCTTGCTTTAAAGTACGAAGAGGAACTATAATTACATCTCCTTTTTCCTTCGGCAAAAAGTCTTGATATTCTGCTCCCCATTTTTCTAAAGCAACCTTCAATTCTTCAATTCGCCGCTTGTACTTTTTCTTTGCATTATAACTTCTTGTCACTGAAAATATAGTTGTTGCCACAATAATTATTCCTATTATAATTAATAAACGTTTTAATCCACTTTCCATAAGTATCACCTATTATTAGTATAACATTTTTAAGAAAAGTTTCCAAATATTTTAAAATTTATGTTACAATATAATAGAGGGATAGCTATGAAGAAATTAGAAATTATGGAATTTAATGTCACAAAAGAAGAACAATTATTAAACTTTCTTTATCAAAATGTACAAGGAAAGTCAAAAAATAATATCAAGTCCTTGCTTAAAAATGGTCAAGTTTTTGTCAATTCAAAAAAACAAACAAAATTCGATTTTCTATTAAATAAAAATGATCATATCAAAATACAGCTTAGAAAATTAAATTCTTTTCCATATAAAATTTTATATGAAGATGAAAGCTTGATAGCAATCGAAAAACCAGCTGGTGTTCTCACAATTTCAACAGAACAAGAAAAAGAAAAAACAGCTTATAAAATTGTACGAAATTACTTACAGAAAAAAGGACAAAAAGTATTTATTGTACATCGTTTAGACCGTGATACTTCTGGAATATTATTATTCGCAAAAAATGAAAAAATGAAAATCATGCTACAAAAGCATTGGAACGATATTACATTAAAAAGAGGATATATGGCAATTGTTGAAGGACCTATGAAAACTGACTTTGGAACAATTCGAAGTTTCTTAAAAGAAGAAAACAACAAAATGGTTCATTCTACCAAAGGAATGGATGGTAAATTGGCAATTACTCGTTATCAAACAATTGAAAAAAATAAAGAATATAGTTTATTAGAAGTTTTCTTAGAAACTGGAAGAAAAAATCAAATCAGAGTTCATATGAGCGAAGCAGGCCATCCTATCATTGGTGATACAAAATATCATGCTACTAAAAATCCAATAGGTAGATTAGGTTTACACTCTCATATATTAGAATTTATTCATCCTTTTTCAAAGAAAATAATCAGTTTAGAGACTCCTATTCCAGATAAGTTCAGTAAATTATTAAAACATGAATGAGTTAACAAATTCATTCTTTTTTTATCTTACTAAAAATATTTACTCAATTCTTTTATAATGAATATTATATTTTAGAATAAAAAAAGAAGTAGATACTTCCTTATATTTTTAAATGTTTTCTAACTGCTCTCCAGCTTCCAAACATTCCCACTAAAATACCAATTACCAATAGAACCATTGATACAACATAAATAAATGGCTCTGGTTTAATCAGTTTGATAAAAGGTGAAAATAATTGTCCATTAAAATTGTTATAAAGTGCTGTATATCCATAAATAGTAGCTAATATTGGGATAATTGCTCCAAACATTCCTAAAAACAATCCTTCAAATAAAAATGGTATTTTGATATTTAAGTTACTGGCTCCTACAAGTCGCATAATTTCAATTTCTCTTTTTCTTGAGAAAATTGTAATCTTAATTGTATTTGCAATTAAGAAAGCAGTTACAATGATAAGTGCTATAACCATGCCAATACTAATTTTCTTTACAACATCAAATACTGTTACTAATTGTTCTACCATTCCTTCTCCATATTTAACAACACTAACATGGTCGATCTCTTTTATTTGATTGGCTGTCTTTTTTATAAGATCAATATCTTTTACTTTCACTTGATATGTATCTTGAATCGGATTTTCTTCTTCGTCATAATTTCCTAAAATATTTTTAAAAACATCAGAAGATTCCATCATTTCTTTTGAAATAGACATTTTATCTTGAAATTCAATAGAAGCAATATTATCTAAAACATCAATACTATCTCTTACATCTTCAATCTGTTCTTTTGTTATATCACGATCCAAAAATACTACAATTGTAACATCTTTTTCAACTAATGTCGCAAAGTTATTTACATTATCAGATAAAATCATAGCTAAAGCAACCACAATTAATGTAATTGTAATACAAGAAATAGACGCCAATGAAAGAGAAAAATTTCTAAAGACACTTTTAAAAGCATCTCTAATATTTCTACTTAAAATTCTAAATCCCCTCATGTTTATATGTTCCTTTCTCATAATCTTTTAATATGCGCCCTGAATCTAATAAAATAACTCTTTTTTTCATTTTGTCTACAATTTCTGTATCATGTGTTACCATAATAATGGTTGTTCCCATTTGATTGATTGCATCTAATACTGACATAATTTCCATACTTGTATTCTCATCCAAATTTCCTGTTGGTTCATCACAGATAAGAAGCTTTGGCCCATTGATAATCGCTCTTGCAATTGCTACACGTTGTTGCTCTCCACCTGATAATTCAGTAGGATAATTTTTGGCTTTGTGTTTTAAACCAACTAATTCTAAAGCTTTAAGAACTTTAGTGTGAATCTCTTTCTTTGGAGTTCCAAAAACTTCTAATGCAAATGCCACATTTTCATAAACGGTTGAGCGATTAAGAAGCTTAAAGTCTTGAAAAACAACTCCCAATTTTCTACGCAGTTTGTATACTTTTCCATTTCTTAACTTTGCTACATCAATTCCACCTACAATTATTTTCCCACTGGTTGGTTTTTCTTCACGATAAAGCATTTTAATTAAAGTGGATTTCCCACATCCAGTAGAGCCAATGATAAAAACAAAATCACCTTTTTCGATTCTTAAGTCAAGATCATAAATGGCAGTCACGCCATTTTTATATCGCTTATTTACATCTTTCATTCTAATTAAATCCATTTTTCCACCTCTTATTCTCCACCTGCTACTTCATATGCATCAGTCACTAAAAAAAATGCATTAGGATCAATTTTCTTAATTCCTTCTTTGGCTACAAAATATTCTTTTGTTGGAATAATACACATAATTACTTTTTGACGGTCTCCAGTGTACCCTCCTCTTCCATCTAAGATGGTAACTCCATGGCTTAGATAATTTAAAATAAATTTTTTTACTTCTGTCTCATAATCTGTAATGATATAAAATGCTTTGGACTGACTAATTCCTAATATTACTTTATCCGTCATAACGCTAATTAAATAAATTGAAATAACAGAATACATAAATTTTTGAAAACCAAATACAAAGAAACTAATACCAACTATAATGCCATCTGTAAAAAACATTGCATTTCCGATGGACATTTTAAAATATTTTGATACAATTTGATTCAAAATATCTGTTCCACCCGTTGTGAATCCTGCTTTAAATATCATTCCTAATCCAAATCCACTAATTGCTGCTCCAAATAATGCAATAACTACTGGTTCTGTCGATCCCAAATCAATCAAAGTTGCCATAGGCTCTGTCAATTTTACAAAGACTGGATATAACAAAGAACCAATTACCGTATTGGCAGTTTTTTCTTTTCCTAAAAATATCAAACTTAATAAAAGCAAAAATATAGAACCAATCAGAATAACAAAAGATGGATCCAAATGATAGAGCTTATTCAAAATAACAGCAACTCCACTTACCCCATATACAACTTGACTAGGTAATAGAAATACATTAAAAGCCAAGGATACTAAAAATAATCCTAATAAAAATTCTGCATATCTTACTAATTTATCTTTCGCATAAATAGATTTTATAATATTTGGATCAATAATACTTTCTTTTCTTCTAAAAAACATATTCTAGCACCTCTTTAAATTCTCCTCCATAAAGAAATCGATATCACCATCTAATACTTTTCCAACATTACTTGTTTCAATATTGGTTCTATGATCTTTTACCATTGAATATGGATGCATGACATAACTTCTAATTTGAGAACCAAAATTGATATCCATTTGTTCCCCTTTTAAGCTTTTCATTTCTTGTTCTCTTTTTTCTTGTTCTTGTTGATAAAGCTTATTCTTTAATATTTCCATTGCCTTTTCTTTATTTTGAATCTGACTTCTCTCATTTTGGCAAGTAACAACAATTTTGCTTGGAAAATGGGTAATTCTAACTGCACTATCAGTAGTATTTACACCTTGTCCACCGTTTCCACTGCTTCTATAAACATCAATTCTAATATCAGTCTCTTTGATTTCAATGTCAATATTGCTTTGTTCTAAAAATGGGGTTACTTCTACCGAAGCAAATGAAGTATGTCTTCTAGCATTAGAATCAAATGGAGAGATTCTTACCAATCTATGAACTCCACGCTCATTTTTTAAATAACCAAATGAATGAATTCCTTTTACCAAAAACGAAATGCTTTTAATTCCTACTTCCTCTCCAGGTTGTTCATAAATAATTTCATAAGTAAAATTTTTCTTATCGCACCATCTCGCATACATACGGAAAAGCATTTCTGCCCAATCACAAGCTTCTGTTCCTCCTGCTCCACTATGAATTTCTACAATAGAATTTCCTTCATCATATGGACCGTTAAATAATGTTTCTATCTCTAATTTTTTTAATCTTTCATCAATGCTTACAATAGAAAGCTCTAATTCTTTTTCTACATCTTTATCATTTAATTCACACATTTCTAAAGAAAGATCGATTTCCGACTGTAAAGTTTCCAAGCTTTCTACAGAACTTTTTAAATTATTCAGCTCACCAATAATCGTTTCACTGTATCTTTTGTCATCCCAAAAATTAGATTGTAACATGGTTTGCTCTAATTCTTGTATACGTTTCTTTTTTGTAGAAGGGTCAAAGTAACCTCCCTAATTCATTAATTTTTATTTGATAATTTTCATAAGTACTTTTTAATTCATTATGTTCCACATTCAATCCTCCTAACTATAACATTATAACATTTTTTTATTAAAATTCCTATGTATTTTAAAAATAATAAAAGAAAAACAAGGTTTTCTAACCCTGCTATTTTATATCTGCTGTTATTCGTTTATAAGACTTGCAAAATTCACTAATAACTCTCTGCATTTCTTCTTCTGTTAATTCCACCCCATTTTTATGATAGCGGGTTTCTATTATCTTTTCTAAAACCATACTGACATAATGAAAAGGAAAGCTAGATAGTATAGATTGATTTTCTGTTTTTGGAAATTTACTTGAACTTGGAATATCATTTCCTGTTACAACGTATAAATCCATTGCATTTCTATTCTCTAATTCTACTCTTATTGTATCTTCTAATTGCAATTTAGTTGCTAATTCTCTTGGAAGTGGCTTCATAACAGGAGAATTATTTATATGAAATGGATACATTGTCCCCGATAGCTGATCCAAAAGTGGTGCTTCTAAATCTTTCCTATTTGTAGTTACAAAAGAGACAACTTTATAAAATGGACGGTTTATCTCATCTATCTGAAATCCGTGCTTTACCAACCTAGTTGCATAAAAATATGGAGTACTTTCTTGCTCTGTTAATATAGTTGCAATAACTTTTCCTAACAATTCATAATGAAATGTTCTACTTTGACTAATTTTCTTCCATTCTACTTTTATCCATTCCTGCTTTTGTTCAATAGAATTTTTATGTTGTTTTAAATATTCTTTCAATTTAGATAATTTTTCTAAATCAACAGCATTTAACGAACTATTAAGAAATCTTTCCTGCTCCTCCATGTACTGAGCATATTCATTAATCATGGAAGCTACTTGTAAAAATCGTTCATTTATTTGTTCTAAAGTTTTCATTTATTTGCACTTTTTTAAAATGAAATAGCGACATTCATAGGAACAATAATCTTTCAAATATTGTTCTACTTTTTCTATGTCATTTCCCTTTCTATATAATTTATTTTCTTTATCACAAAATCCTTTTAATCGTAATTTTCCATATGACCAATCACCTACAATATAGTCATAGGGATCAAAATATTCTGTGTCTTTATTTATTACTTCATCTAATAAGAAGCCATCTTTATAATCTTTTAATAATTCATATTCATAATGATTCATTTTATATTTTTTCATTTATTACTCCTTTTCAAATGCTGGTGCTATTTCATTATACTTTGATAAACTTGATGCTGCATTCCAAGTCATAAAACCACCAGTTAATCCAGCATCTTCTAATGCATCAATTTGTTCTTTTATTTTTGTACTATCATAAACAATATACGGTTCTCTTACTGTATTATATGCTTGAATCCAAGTTCTCACTACTGCTGGAGTAGGAATTTCCTGTTGTCTTACATTTGCATATCCATTTCCCCATGCATATAAAAGCTTATATGGAACTGTCCATACAATATCTTTAATTCCATATTCATAAGCTCCGAAATGATCTGGATACGGCATTGCACTGATTACATCAACAACATTAGAAATAGCTCCCCAATATTGTCCATACCCAGTTACATAATTATGAGCACTTTCTCCAAATACATCTGCTGATACATAAGCTCTAACTTCGTGAATTTGATCACAAGCATACATTAGAAATGTTTGAATTGCCTGTGCTTTTGTTTCGTTATATGTATTTTTTAAATTCATTTCTCCATTTTTTTCTAATGCATATGTACGATCTGGGAAACGAACATAATCAAACTGGATTTCATGAAATCCCATCTCTACAACTGCTTCTTTTGCCAATTCAACATTAAATTCCCATACATCTCTATTGTAAGCACTTGGCCAATAAGAGCCATTATGTTTATATGGATTCCCAGCACTATCCGCTATCGCTGCTTCTGGGTGATCTGTTACATAATAACTATCTTTAAATACTGTAATTCTGCCAATTACATAGAATCCATTCTCTTTTAATTTTTGAATTGCATTTTTATAGTCATCAAAACTATTAATCGCATGATTAAAATTAGTTTTTGAATATTTTTCCATAACTTTACTTTTATAAGCTGGAGCTGTATTGTCTTTGATATCCACAACAAATGCATTGATATTGGTATTCTTTGCAATTTCAATATATTTATCTACATCTTTTATAACACCTGCATTTAAATATAAACTTCTAACTTTTTCTGGCATTTTGTTTTCTTCAAATTTTGCCTTTTCATAAGGATAAAAATCTAAACTTCCTGCATCTCCTCCACCTTGTGTATTTGTACGTTTCAAATGAACCTGATAACTATTATTTTCATCATAGTTTTTCATAGCTTCTTCTTTTGTACTAACGAGGTACTTGCTGTAAACAAATCCCTCTGACCCATTATACATGATTTTGTATTTGGGTGCAAATCCATTTTCTAATGTATTAAATCCAATAATTTTAACAGGTTCACCCTTTTTAATTAATCCTAATATTTCACTGCTTTTGTCCTCTTTATAAACTGTTGTATTGGTTCTAACAAATAATTCTTCTTCATAGATTACTTTATTATAAGTATCTACTATATTTTCTGATTTAAATAAAAATGTCGATCCTTCAATCTTCACTTTTTTATATTCTTGTTTTGTTATTTCACCAATGATAGTTTGGTCATAAAGTTCTACTTTAGTACCACGATAAAATTCATTCACTTCCTTATATTTTTCATCATAAGCTTTTACTTTTATTTCAAGAGATCCCAAATAAGCTATATTCAGTTTCTCTGGTTTTATAACTTCTTTCTTTGTTAAAAATAAAAATCCAACACCTAAAATTATTCCTATCAAAAATGTTATTGCCAATATTTTTTTCATAAATTCACCTACTATAGTTAGTATAACATCTTTTAAATTTTTTATAAAATTTGTAAAAAAAGAAAATTTTTAATTTTATAAAAATTTTCTTTTATAAATATATATAAGTAGCCCCCAATATTAGAATAGAAATAGAAATGAAGTTAAATATCGAGGGCTGCTTCTAAACACATATATAAGATTGATAGATTCTTTAGAACATGTCTATCTTACTATGTGGTTAGACATTATTCATCTTCTATCATTTTGTTAATATATATGGATCTGTTTTTGTTCCTGTTCCTCCTACTATTTTGACGCTGGAGTCTAGATATACAACTGGGCGCACACCACAGCGATAGTAGTTCGCGGTGAAAATGTTGACATACCCGTCCCGCACAGCCCACACGTTAGGCGAGACGGCGCTATTATAAGGAGTGATTGACCACTGGTAATTCGAATATCCTATCCAGTTATTACTCATACATG
>CANEDJ010000017.1:0-27502 GCA_947426265.1 uncultured Mycoplasmatota bacterium
TCCTTTTTTTAGGATACCTTCTTCTTTAAATGTCCAGATTTATGGGTACATTATAAAACAGAAGTAGCTCCACTTCTTCAACTTCCAAATGCAAATAAATATTTAATCAAAAATGGCAAAATGATCTCAATTGTAAAGCCAGAATTCGTATTTGTTGAGTCATATGATTTTCAGATTTTAACAGTATTAGTAAACTTTTTAACGATATATGAGAATATTCAATATTCTAATCCAAAAGAACCATTAAATATAATGGAAACCTATTTAATAGCTAATATGTCAAATTTTGAAAGATTATTAACAAAAGAAGCATATGCGGATTTAGAGCAATATTTGTTTGTTGAAAAATTACTTTTTGGAAATGAGTTACAGAAGAAATATCAGTATATTATATTAGCGGTTAGACAGTTTTTTATGAATAATTTTGACTTAGAAAAAACAGCAATTGATTTAAACTTAAAAGTAGAATCACTCATTCGTGTACTACAAAATGAGTTTGTCCAAGCAAATTATGGACAGATTATTTATGAATATGTTAATCAAGCAATAGAAAATTATCGTTGTTTTAACCGAAAGAATAAACCTAAGAAAATTTATGTTTTGGGAAACAAGTGTTAAATACTTGTTTTTCTATGGTATAATAAATAGTGTGATGTTTTATGGAAAAAACTTTAGAAGATAAAAGATGGCAATATTTGAGTGATGAGCAAATTAGCTTGCTTTCTGATATTAAAATGCAGTCTTCTTATAGAAGAAAAATTAATCAGACTGTGAAATTTATTATTAATCCTCTATATATGTATGCTTTAAGACAAGGGTTTGATGATACTGATTTTATAAGGAAAGCAACCATTCATGGAATGGTAGAAGAATTGAAAGGATTCTATGAAGCTAAGGGAATTGATAGAGATGGAAGAATTAAGATTTTAATAGCAGGTAGAAAAAAATGAAATCTGTTTATGTTCACGTTCCTTTTTGTTCTTCTATCTGTTCTTATTGCGATTTTCCTAAATTTTTTTATCGTTCTGATTGGGTAGAACAATATTTAGCCCAATTAAAAAAAGAAATTGAAACATATTATCAATTTGAAAAAGTGAAAACGCTTTATATTGGAGGCGGAACTCCAAGTGCTTTAAATATAAAGGAATTGAAATATTTATTTTCTATTTTGCAAATATTTGATTTGAGTGAATGTATTGAGTTTACATTTGAATGTAATATCGAAAATATCACAGAAGAAAAAGCGATTCTTTTAAAACAATTTGGTGTGAATCGTATTAGTATTGGTGTGGAAACATTTCATTCAAAATATTTACAGTTTTTAAATCGTCATCATCAAATCAGTGAAATAAAAGAAAAAATAAAAATGTTAAAAAAGATTGGATTTTTAAATATTAATGTAGATTTAATTTATGCATTACCAAATGAAACATTAAAAGAAGTAGAAGAAGATATTATGGCATTTTTAAAACTTGATATTCCTCATATTTCAACTTATTCTTTAATGATAGAACCACATACAATGTTGAACGTTCATAATGTTGAGCCAATAGAAGAGGAATTAGATTATGCTATGTACCAAAAGATAGAACAATTATTGCAAGAACATCAGTTTAAGCATTATGAAGTGAGCAATTTTGGTTTAAAAGGCTATGAATCAAAACATAATTTGGTTTATTGGAATAACTTGGAATATTATGGTTTTGGACTAGGAGCAGCAGGATATATGGATGGAGAACGGTATGAAAATACTAGAAATTGGAATCATTATCTAAGTGGAAACTATAGAAAAGAAATTCATAAACTATCGATAAATGAGACCATCGAGAATGAACTTATCTTGGGATTGCGTAAATTAGATGGAATTTCATTATTAGAATTTGAAAAAAAATATCATAGAAATTTAAAAGAGTATTCTGTGATAAAGGATTTATTAAAGGAAGGTAAATTGATAGAAGAAAACGGAAATATTAAAATCGATGAAAGATTGATTTATATTTCTAATCAAATTTTATATCAATTGATAGGTGAGCAGTATGAGTAAAAAAGAAGTTTTTGAAAAGGAATTATTATATTTTAAAAATCCTCATTTTAAAGAGAATGCAGAAAAGTTATTGGAAATGTTACCTGATTATTTTTTTGAGATTGCAGCGAGTTCGACAGGAAAATATCATCCATCATTTTCATTAGGAGATGGAGGTTTGGTAAGACATACAAAAGTTGCAATTCGAATTGCCCATGATTTATTAGAGAATGAAGTGATTGGAAATGTATTTACAGCTGATGAAAAAGATATGATTTTACTGGCTTTATTAGTACATGATGGGCTTAAAGATGGCCTTGTAAAAAGTAAGTATTGTATATTTGACCATCCATTAGTGATTGCTAATTTTATAAGAGATAAAAAAGCAGAACTCACTTTAACCGAAGATGAAATTACATTGATTACAACGATGATAGAAAGTCATATGGGACAGTGGACAACAAATCCTTACAGTAAAGCAGTTTTGCCATATCCAAAGGGAAAGTATCAAAAATTTGTTCATATGTGTGATTTTTTATCAAGTAGAAAATATTTGGATGTAAAGTTTCTTAATAATGATATTCTTGAGTAAGACTCTATAAAAAAAGTAGGTCTTTTTTTCTTGACATGAAAGTATGTTCAGGATATAATGACATTAGAGAGTAGGTTGTGAGAATGTCAAAGTGGGATAAAGAATATTTAAATTTATGTAATAAAATTTTAACAGAAGGAACACAAATTCATAATCGAACTGGTGTAGATACAATTAAATTACCATATTATTCTATGTCGTTTGATTTAAGCGAAGAGTTTCCAATATTAACTACAAAATTTGTTGCTTTTAAATCAGCAGTCATTGAAATGCTTTGGTTTTATCAATTACAAAGTAATGATGTTAGAGAGCTTCAAGAAAGAGGAGTTAAAGTTTGGAATGAGTGGAAAATAGATGAAGATGGGGTATATAGAACATATGATGAAGAAGGAAATTTGAAATCTGAAAAAATTTTTGGAAAAGAATGGGCTCATACAATAGGAACCGCGTATGGTTATATTGTAAAAAAATATCAATTGACACAAAAATTAATTGAGAAAATAAAAAACAATCCAGAGGACCGCAGAATGGTGATGAGTTTATGGCAGGATGAATTTTTAGATACTGCAGTTTTACCATCGTGTGTGTGGAATAGTATGTGGGATGTAACAGAAGGAAAATTAAATTGTGTTGTAACACAACGTTCTACTGATGTTGGATTAGGACTTCCATTTAATGTTACTCAGTATGCTGTGTTGGTTCATTTACTAGCTCAGGTAACAGGACTGAAGCCAGGAATGTTATATTGGAGTGCAAAAGATGTTCATTTATATGTAAATGAAATAGAAGGTATTCAAGAGCAAATGAGACGCTATGAAGAAATGGGAGATTTTGAAGCACCAAAATTATGGATTAATCCAGAAATAAAAGATTTCTTTCAATTTGACAATTCAAAAGAATTAAAAGATATTAAACTAGAAAATTATCAGCATCATGGAAAGATAGCAATGAAGGTATCTGTATAAATGGACATTATTTTAATAGCAGCCATTGGGAAAAATAATGAATTAGGAAAAGAGAATCAGTTAATTTGGCATATTCCAGAGGATTTGACGTTTTTTAAAAAAATGACAATGGGAAAGACCATTGTTATGGGAAGAAAAACATTTGAATCTCTACCAAAAATGTTGCCAGGAAGAAGACATGTTATTTTAAGTCAACATGGTTCCAATTTTCCTAGTGAGGTAACATGTTATCATTCATTGGAAGAATTACTTGAGCGAGAAAAAGAATCGTTTGTTGTGATAGGTGGAGCTCAAATTTACAAATTGTTTTTGGAATATGCCACCAAAATATATTTGACAGAAATAGATGCTGAAGAGAAAAATTCAGATGCTTATTTTCCAGAGTTTGATGAAAAAAATTGGAAAAGAAATGTCTTGTCTGAATTTCAGGAACCAATTTCTTATAGACATGTGGAATATGTAAAAAAGAGGTAGATAAAATGAGAGGAAAATTAATTGTTATTGAAGGAACAGATTGTTCTGGTAAAGAAACACAAACAAAATTTTTGTTAGAGGGACTAAAAAAAGAAGGATATAAAATAGAAGAATTTTCTTTTCCGAATTATAACTCTCCAACAGGAAAAATTGTAGGTGGATGTTATTTAGGAAAGCCTCATATTGGAGAAGGGTATTTTCCAGAAGGAGCTCCATCTGTAGATCCAGAAGTATCCTCTCTTTATTATGCAGCAGATAGGAAATATAATCTTCCAAAAATTTCATTTTTATTGGAGAATGGAATTCATGTTATATTGGATCGGTATACATACTCTAATATGGCTCATCAAGGCGGAAAAATATTAGAAAAAGAAGAGAGAATAAAGATGTATCATTGGATAGAAGATTTGGAGTTTGGCTTGTTAGAACTTCCAAGACCAGATATTCGTGTGTTTCTTCATATGCCCTTTGAACAAGCAACAATACTTCGAAAAAGCAGAACTGAAAAATTAGACCAGAATGAGTCAGATTCTGAACATTTAAAGCACGCAGAGCAAGCTTATCTTGAAATAGCGGATTTATATGAATTTAAAAAGATTGAATGTAATAAAGGGAATGATATTAAAAGCATTCCAGAAATCCATGAAGAAGTCTATAATTTTGTAAAAAACGAATTAGAAAAATAGAGAATGTTTCTTTATTTTTTTCATATATTGTAATATGAAATTGATTGCTCATAGAGGAAAACTATCTAAAACAGATATTGGAAATTCCAAACAATCACTATTAAATGCTTTATCAAAATCTTATATATCTGGAATTGAATGTGATGTTAGATTAACAAAGGATTTAGAAGTTGTGGTATTGCATGATCCCATCATTGACTTTGTTAGTGATGGAATAGGAATTGTAAAATATATGACATTAAAAGAATTAAAACAATATCAATTTGGTAAAGAATCTATATTAACATTAGAAGAGTTATTAAAAGCGATTCATAGTGAAAAAATGATTTGTATAGAACTAAAAGAAGATAATCTTGAATTAGTAAAAAAAGTAATATCCATCGTAGAACGATATTCTGATTTAAATATTATAATCATAAGTTTTTGGTACTCTAATTTAAAATATTTAAAAAAAATAAAACCAACAATAAAGGTTGGTTTGTTAATTGGTTACTCTTTAAATAATAATAGGATTTACAATCATTTTGATTATAATTTTTTTACTTACCATTATATTGATCAAATTGATATGAATAAAAAGATTGGTTTTTTTACCATTAATCAGAAAGAACAGATATTAAAGTTGTTACAAAAGCGAAAGGATATTTATATTATTACTGATGTTGCAAATGAGTTTGCGAAATTGGAACAACTTTTTCTGCACTGATGAAGGCATTAGAATCATATTTTGTAATAATCTCTGTTACTTCAGTTCTTTCTTTTCTAGGAATTACGATTAATAAAACTATTTTATTTTGTTTATTGCCTTCTAAAATTGTAACACCATAGTGTTCTTTTTTTAATTCTTTTAGGATGGAAGGATAAAATTTAGGGTCTATGATTGCAGTAATCATATTATTACCAAGTGCTAGTTTTTCTTCTATAATAGAACCTACATAGGAACCTACAAAAGAACCAATAGCAAAAATAATAATTTTAAATGGGTCCTCTTTGATTCCTGTAACAACTGCTCCAGTTACAAATACCCAAACTAATGCCACAATAAATTGGAGTATGGCTCCTAACCATTTTTTCCCGTTTGCTACTACAATTAATCGCAATGTAGCAAGTGCATTCTCAATAACTTTTGAAAGAAATATCATACTATATAGAGGAAGATTCATAAGTTCTCCTTTCTTATATTATTGTGAAGCTGTTTGATCAATTTTATTCGTTTTCTTGCTACAAATAGGATTTTATAGTAAAATAACATTAAGGTGATTACATGATAACGATAAAAACAGATTCTAGAAAAGTAAAAAAGGGAGATACTTTTGTAGCTCTAAAAGGAATTAATAGTAATGGAGATATTTATATTGAAAAAGCGATAGAAAATGGTGCCAGTAAAATTGTATGTGAAAAAGGTTCTTATTCTGTAGAAACTTTGAATGTGGATAACCCAAGAGAATACTTATTAAAAGAACTAGAAAGAATGTATCATTCTTATTTAGAAGAAATGACCATTATTGGAATAACTGGGACAAATGGCAAAACAACTAGTGCATATTTGTTATCAGAATTATTAAATCGTTCTGGAAACAAATCTGCGTATATTGGTACAATTGGTTTTTATATTGGGATGGAAAGAATGACTCTATTAAATAATACGACTCCAGATATTTGTGATCTATATGAGTTATTATTAGATGCATATGAGGAAAATTGCCAATATGTGGTTTTAGAAGTAAGTAGTCAAGGTCTTTCTTATGGAAGATTAGAGGGGGTACCTTTTGATTGTGCAATTTTTACTAATTTAACACAAGATCATTTGGATTATCATAAAACAATGGAAAATTATGCATTAGCAAAACAAAAATTATTTGAATATTTGCCAAGAAATGGTCTTTCTATTATAAATGATGATGATGCTTATAAAGAATATTATCTTTTGCCAAAAAATCATAATATTACTTATGGTTTTGATGGAGGAGATTATCGAATTCTTGATTTTAATCTTAACTTATCTGGAACTGTTTTCCGATATGAATATAAAGAAACCATTTCAGAAATAAAAACTAATTTGATTGGAAAATATAATATTTATAATTTATTAACTGCTTTAATTGTACTAGAACAATTGAAAATTAAAATAGATCGATCTTTTTTATCACAATTAGAAAGTCCTGGTGGCAGAATGGAAATGGTTAATTATCATAATAATTTAATTATAATTGATTATGCACATACACCAGATGCTATGGAAAAGATTATTGGTACTGTGAAAGAGGCAACAAAAGGGAATATTTATGTGGTATTTGGTTGTACAGGATCAAGAGATCGTTTGAAACGTCCAATTATGGCAGAAATGGCTACAGATATGTGTAAATTTGCCATTTTCACAAGTGATGATTTGCACGAAGAACCATTTGAACAAATCATTGATGATATGACGAAAGAATTAAAAAATACGAATTATGAAGTTTGTAAGGATCGAAAAGATGCTATTTATAAAGGAATTTCAAAATTAACAGAAAATGATGTTTTACTTATTTTAGGGAAAGGGCATGAAGAAGTGATGATAATTGGAAATGAAAAAATTCCTTTTCATGACCGAACAATTGTTGATAATTATGTAAGCAATCGTTGATTTATCTTATTTCTATATAATATTTATTGAAATAAATATCATACATAATAAATTAATTTTATAAAAGCACAAAGTTTTGATAAAAACATACCCTATATTAAGAGGTGTGTTTTTTTATGAAGATAAAAACAGATTCTAGAAAAGTAAAAAAAGGTGATACATTTGTTGCTCTAAAAACACTTAATAATGATGGTCATGAATATATAGAAGACGCTATAAAAAATGGAGCTACTACAATAGTAGCTGAACATGGTTTATATGAAATTGATACATTGATTGTAAAAAATACAAAAGATTATTTGATCAAAACTTTGAAAGAAGAATATTATGATCAAATTAAAGAACTAAAATTAATTGGAATAACTGGAACAAATGGAAAGACAACAGAATGTTTTCTTACCTATGAAGCACTTATAAAACTAGAAAAGAAAGTAGCATATATTGGAACGATTGGTTTTTATGTAAATGGGGAAAAAATAAAAGATTTACCAAATACTACTCCAGAAATTAATGAAATTTATGAGATGTTATTATTTGCCAAAGAAAATGAAGTGGAATATGTGTTAATGGAAGTAAGTAGCCATGCACTTTCTATGGGGAGAGTAGAAGGACTGGAATTTTCTTATGCAGTTTTTACCAATTTGACCAAAGATCATTTGGATTATCATTTGGATATGAAATCGTATGCATTAGCGAAACAGAAATTGTTTAGAATGTCTAAAAAAGCAATTGTAAATATTGATGATGATTATAAAAATTATTTTTTATTAAAAGATAATAATAATATTACTTATGGTTTTGAAGAAGCAGATTATCAAATTTTGGATTATGAAATGACATCAAAAGGAAGCGATTTCGTAATTAAAAAGCAAGAACAAGAATTCCAT
This sequence comes from uncultured Mycoplasmatota bacterium, assembly GCA_947426265.1. GTDB lineage: Bacteria > Bacillota_I > Bacilli_A > RF39 > UBA660 > MGBC102946. The sequence continues at coordinate 8,254 of CANEDJ010000017.1, forward strand.
TTTCAAACTTCTTTACTGGGAAAACATAATGTTTATAATGTATTAGTAACTATAATTTTATTATTAGAAGAGAATATTGACGTTAATAAAATACAAGAGATTATTCCAAGTTTAAAAGCGCCTAGTGGAAGGATGGACACCATTTTTTATGATACAAATAGAATTATAATTGATTATGCTCATACACCTGATGCAGTAGGAAATATATTAAAAGCAGTGAAGGAATTAAAACCAAATCATATTTACACGATTGTTGGATGCGGAGGAAATAGGGACAAAACAAAAAGACCAGAAATGGCAAAAATGGCTACGAATTTATCTACTTTAGCAATATTTACAAGTGATAATCCTAGATTGGAAGATCCAAATGATATTTTAGATGATATGATTAATAATTTAGAGAATACTAATTATGAAGTAATCGTAAACCGTAAAAATGCCATTATAAAGGGTATACAAATGTTAGAAAATAATGATATACTATTAGTGCTTGGTAAGGGCCATGAAACTTACCAAATAATAGGAAAAGAAAAATTAGAATTTGATGATAAACAAATTGTATTAGAAATCATTTAGGAGATGAGATACGTGTTAATTTTAGCAAAGGCTGTACTAGCGCTTATGATAGGATTTATTATATCTGTCGTTTTTGGATTTGTATTAATCCCTTTTTTAAGAAGATTAAAAGTGAAGCAACAAGTAAGTATTTTCTTAGAGAAGACACATAAAAACAAAGAAGGGACCCCGACAATGGGAGGACTTATATTTATTATTCCAACAATTGTAACAATTATTATTTTACTGTTAATGGGGAAAATAGAATTTTCAGAAAATTTATTTATCGTTATGTTTGTATTTATAGGATATGCAATTTTAGGATTTATTGATGATTTCTTAATTATTAGAAGACATAATAATGAGGGGTTGACTGAAATTCAGAAATTATTTGGTCAACTTTTTATTGCACTAGTATTTTTCTATATTTTTATGAAAAGTGGAAATGAGCCAGTACTAGATGTCCATACATTAGGAATTCGAATTGATATGGGTTGGTTTTATGGAATATTTTTATTGTTTATTTTAGTTGCTAGTAGTAATGCAGTAAATTTGACAGATGGACTAGATGGTTTAGCAGGTGGCTTATCAGTTATGACCTTTTTAGCATTTGGACTGATTAGCTGGAATTCTAGTTGGGTATCTGGAAGTGAAGATATTGCTGTTTTCTGTTTTGTATTGGTTGGCTCTCTATTAGGATTTTTGGTTTATAATACTCATCCAGCCAAAGTATTTATGGGAGACACTGGTTCATTATCTTTAGGAGCAACCTTAGCGAGTGTTGCAATTATTACAAGTCATGAAATTACTTTGGTGATTGTAGCGGGAGTTTTCATAATTGAAACTTTAGTTTGCATTATACAAATGATTTCAGTAATGTATTTTCATAAAAAGATATTTTTAATGGCACCACTTCATCATCACTTTGAAAAATTAGGGTATAAAGAACAGGATATTGTAAAGGGATTTTGGGTGATTGGAGCAATATTAAGTATGATGGCGATTGCCTTTGGAGTTTGGATATAAAAAAACATTTAAAGAGTTTTTCTTTAGATGTTTTTAAATGCCTTTTTGAATCGTAGAAAGAATATATTCTTTTTCACTATCTTCACTATTTTCCCATAAAACTTCTAAAAATACTCCTAGACCTGGAAGAGTAATTTCTTCTTTGTCTTCTAGTGCAGAAGTAATAGAAGCTTTAATTTCGTCTGTGCTTGCATCTTTAAAATTTTCACGAATGCTTTTTCTAATATCAATTTTCATTTCCTATCATCCTCTCTAATATGTTTTGTGCTCCTTTTTCTAAATTTATACAAAAAAGATAGTTTTTTTTTTTACTTTGTTATATAATAGAAATAGAATGAAGGAGGAAAAAATATGGGTACAGGAACAATTGTTTTGATTGTAATTGCGGTAATTGTAGTACTTATTTTACTTTATGTAGCAGGAACTTATAATAAGTTAGTACATTTAAGGAATTTAGTAAAAGATCAATGGGCTCAAATTGATGTACTTTTAAAAAGAAGAGCAGATTTAATCCCAAACTTGGTAGAAACAGTAAAAGGATATGCAAGTCATGAAAAAGAGACTTTAGAAGCTGTTATTACTGCTAGAAATAAAGCTGTTTCAGCGACAACACCAGAAGATGAAATGAAAGCAAATGGAGAACTAACAGGAGCACTTAATCGCTTGTTTGCTTTAACTGAATCATATCCTGATTTAAAAGCAAATACAAATTTTTTAGATTTGCAAAATAATTTAAAAGAAACCGAAGATAAAATATCTTATGCAAGACAATTTTATAACGATGCTGTATTAAAATATAAAAATAAATTAGAAATGTTTCCATCAAATATTGTTGCAGGATTATTTCATTTTAAGCCAGAAGCATTTTTTGAAGCGACAGAAGCAGATAAAGAAGTACCAAAAGTACAATTCTAAGATAGAGAGATCTATCTTTTTATTTTATAAGATGATATAGTATTATGTAAAAGGAAGTGAAGTATGAAAATATTGGAAACTACATTATTGTTGCTGATAAAAGATAATGAAATTTTATTGGCAAAAAAGAAAAGAGGTTTTGGAGAAGGAAAATATAATGGAGTAGGTGGAAAATTAGAAGAAGGAGAAACTCCAGAAGAAGCAATGATAAGGGAAACAGAAGAGGAAATTATGATAACTCCAACAAAATATGAAAAAATGGGAGTCATTGAATTTTTAGAATATGTAAAAGGGGAAAGAGCAAATGTAAAGTTTCACTTGTATGTAGCAACAGAGTGGATAGGGATTCCTAAAGAAAGTGAGGAAATGATTCCAAAATGGTTTTCACTTGATAACCTTCCTTACAATGAAATGTTTCCAGATGATATATATTGGTTACCTTATATTTTAGAAGGAAAAAAAATAAATGCCTTTTTTGATTTTGATGAAGAATGGAACTTGTTGTCTTATCATATCAAAGAGATATAGAAAAGGGCGAATTAGACACAAATATAAATTGGTAAAGATTTTATAGGATTATTTATATTTCATCAAAACGTCATAAAAATAAGTGGATTGTGCTATAATGAAATAAGTGAAAAAAGTAAGGAAGTGAAAGAATGTACAGAATATTGGATAATATAGAACACCCTTTTGATATAAAAAAATTAACGCTAGAAGATTTAACTATTTTGTCAGAAGATGTGCGTACTTTTTTACTTGAAAATGTTTCAAAAACAGGAGGACATTTAGGTTCTAATTTGGGGATAGTAGAATTGACACTTTCTCTTTTAAAAACATTTGATTTTGATAAAGATAAAATTGTTTTTGATGTTGGTCATCAATGTTATCCTTATAAATTATTAACAGGTAGAAAAGACGAATTTAAAAATTTAAGACAATATGGTGGAATGAGCGGATTTCCTAAGAGAAATGAAAGCCCTTATGATTTTTTTGATACTGGTCATAGTAGTAATTCTATTTCAGCAGCACTTGGAATGGCTAGGGCAAGAGATTTGAAAGGGGAAAATTATGAAGTTATAGCTGTCATTGGTGATGGGGCTTTAACTGGAGGAGAAGCATTTGAAGCGTTAAATGATTTGGGTTTTCATAAAACGAAAATGCTTGTAATTTTAAATGATAATGGAATGGCAATTTCTAGAAATGTAGGTGGAATGTCAAATTATTTAACCCATATTAGAATTAATCCAAAATATAATCAAATTCGTAGAAAAATAAAAAGCAAATTAAACAAGAAGGAAAGCAATATTTTTACAAATGCAATCAGAAAAGTAAAAGATAGTTTTAAAGAATTATTTCTTAATTCCATGTTTTTTGATGATTTGGGACTACGTTATATAGGACCTATTGATGGACACAATTTAAAGGAACTAAATAGGGTAATGAGACAAGTTTCCAATTTAGAAGAGCCAGTTGTTTTACATGTGGTTACAAAAAAAGGAAAAGGATATGCATTAGCAGAGCAAAATCCTAACCTTTATCATGGAGTTAGCAAATTTGATTTAAAAACAGGGGTATTAAAGTCTGATAAAGTTACTTATTCTAGTGCGTTTGGTTCAGCCTTAGTGGAACTTGCAAAGCGTGATAAAAAAATAGTAGCAATCACAGCAGCAATGGCAGAAGGTACAGGCTTAGAAACTTTTGCTTCAAAATATCCAGAACGTTTTTTTGATGTTGGAATTGCAGAGGGGCATGCAGTTACTTTTGCTGCAGGACTTGCAGTCTCACATTTCAAACCAGTTTTTGCTGTTTATTCTACTTTTTTGCAAAGAGGAATTGACCAGATTATTCATGATGTTGCTATGCAAGAACTTCCAGTTGTTTTCGCAATTGATAGAGCAGGACTTGTTGGAAATGATGGAGAAACACATCAAGGGGTATTTGATATTAGTTATTTATCTATGATACCAAATATGACAGTCATGGCACCTAAATGTCCAGAAGAAATAAACGCCTTTTTAACCTATGCGTTCTTTTTATCCAAACCAGTTGCGATACGTTATCCAAGAGGAGGCGCGAATTATGCTTTTAAACCATTAAAAGAAATTAGAATGAATCGCTGGGAAGTATTAGAAAAAGGAACAGACATTGCGATTATAGCAGTTGGGAATATGTGTGGAGTGGCCTGCAAGGTAAAGGAAGAATTAGGAATAGAACCTATGATTATACAAGCAACTTTTATAAAACCATTAGACATGAAATTATTAAAACAATTAGGAGAACAAAATTATAAAATTGTTACATTAGAGGATGGAGCTTTAATTGGAGGATTTTGTAGTGAAGTTAGAAGAGCTATGGATATATTCGGATACTCTAACCCAATTTTAAATATTGGTTATGAAGACCATTTTGTATCTCATGGAACTCCTGATATTTTATATGAAAAAGAGCAAGTGGATGTAAAAGGAATTGCTCAAAAAATAAAAATGTTTATGTCAAAATAAAGCAAGTTTATAAAATTTGCTTTATTTTACATTCTAATGTATAATCTTAACAACTAAGGGGGAATAGATATGAAAGTGATGGCGATTTCTAGAAAACAGTATAAAAATTTAGCAAAATTAGATTTAGGAAAAGAAATTTGTAATACGGAAGGTCGAATTTATCATTTTTATACACATGGGGAGCATCAGGTTTTAAAAGAACTTTATGTAAAAGAAGGAGAAACATTTGCTGCGAAGCTTTATACACTTGAAATGTTATCTATGTATAGAGAATATTTTCCTAAAAATTTTCATGTTCCAGAGCGACTTGCAGAAGTGAGTGGAGAAATTGTTGGTTTTACTATGCCATTTATTGAAGGTATCAATTTATCTACTATTTTAAAATCTTCAGAATTTTCTGTACAAGAGCATATTTATTATTTAAGGAGAATAGGGCAAATTTTGGAGCAATTAGAACAGATACGAACATATACATCACTAAAAACTTTTTTTCTCAATGACCTTCATGAAGCAAATTTTATAGTGAATACAAAAGCCCAAGAACTAGAAGTTCTTGATTTAGATAGTTGTAAAATAGAAAACAATCCTATTTTTGCATCCAAATATTTAACTTCACATTCTTTATTACATTATGTTGATGGAAAATATCATAAGAATGGAGATTCTTTTATACCTGACCAAAATACAGACTTATATTGTTATCTTATGATTATTTTTAGTTATCTATTTGGGCGTTCTCTTCATTCTATGACAATGGAAGAATTTTATACTTATTTGAATTATTTGGATAAAATTGGATTTGACAAAGAATTATTGTCAGTTTTTATGAAAATTTTATCTTATGAGAAAAATGAAAATCCTGAACCATATTTAGAGACTATTACTTCAGAAAATGTTTGTCGTGCTAAAGAAAATGTTTATAAAATAGCATATCATAGAATATAGCAGGTTTTTATGAGCCTGTTTTTGTTATATTATGATATAATAACTATTATTAGGAAGTGAAAAAATATGAATGTCTATCAAAGATTAAATAAAGTGATTGATTATATAGAAACGCATTTAGAAGAAAATATTGATAACGAAAAACTATCAAAAATATTGGGTGTCAATTCTTATATGATGCATCGATTATTTAGTCTTCTTTTAGATATTTCTTTAAATGATTATATTCGTAGTAGAAGACTTTCCAATGCAGGATATGATTTATATCATGGTGACGAGAAAATTATTGATTTGGCTTTTAAATATGGATATGAGAATGCAACTTCCTTTTCTAGAGCATTTACAAAATTTCATGGTATAAAACCAAGCGCTGCAAAGCAAAATCCAAGTGGTTTAAAGGTTTTTCCTCGTCTTACATTTAAAGAAAATGTGATGCCTTTAATACCTATGGAATATACAATTTTAGAACTTCCAGAGTTAGTATTATATGGAAAAGGTATGAAAACAGATGATGCTCATATTGAAAAAGATGCTCCAAAATTTTTTAAAGAGATGAGACAAAAATATGGAAAACAATATGGTGATATAACATATGGAATGGTTGTTTATGAAGCTCGCTTTGATAGTGATAAATATGAATATTGGGTATTATATGATAAAAAGATAGAAGAATTTCCCTCATATGTTATTCCGAAAGGAAAATGGCTTTGTTTTGAGGTCCCAACTGATGAAGCGGCTGACATTCAAAGAATTTCCAGGCAATTTTATGAAGAATTTGTACCAAGTAGTAAATATCATTTTCGTGATGTACCTGAGTTAGAATATTATCATAATAATAGGGTAAGTTTTTTAGTTCCAATAGACTGACTAAAATTGACAACAAAAAGTCAGTTTTTTTTATTTGGTTTTTGATATAATTTTCCATAAAAAAGGTGAGCATTTATGAAATTTTATACAGAAATATATTTTACAAAATCTTTAATAGAGGAAACTGATTGGGAGAATTTATGTCATGAAATTTCTGATTATTTGGGCTTTTTTTCAAAATGGAATTTGATTATTTCTTTTGATGATAAGCTCCACTATTATATACAAACAAAAGTCAAGCTTCCTGTTTCTTTTTCAAAAGTAGAAAAATTTTTATTAAAATCAGTATCTTATCAGCCACTAAAGGGAAGATGGAAAGGATTTTCTTTTGTCAAAGTTTCAGATACAGTATTAGAATTATACAACCGAAATCAAATAAAGAAACGAAAAGAAATAAAACAAATAGAAATAAAGTTTTATAAAGTATTAGATAAATTATTTTCGTTTATGAATTTGCAATTATTTTATAAAAATCAAATTCGAAAAGAAAAAATTTTTATTTCTTTTCCCTTTAGTTTGCTCAAAATAGATTTTAGTGAAGAAAAAAGATTTGGATATCAAAAAGCAGGTTTTTTAGATATAAAAAAATCATTGGTACTATTAACAAATAAGGAAGATAATTCTATTTTAGAGGTAGATTCTTTTCCCTATGCAGAAGAAAAAAATTATTTAAATTTATCTCATTATGATTTTTATAAGCATTCTTTAATTGTAGGAGCAAGTGGAACAGGAAAATCTAAATTAATGGGGTTAATTACTTCAGCACTTCTCCATAATGAAGATTTAAAAGCACGATATAAAATTGTGATTATTGACCCTCATGCGAGTTTAAAAGATGATATTGGTGGATTAGAAGAAGTATCTTTAATCGATTTTGAAATGGCAAGTATTTCTTTATTTGGTGGAAAAAAAGAAGATGCTTTTGTAACAACGGAATTATATTTGTCTTTATTTTCTACTTTATTAAATGGATATAATGCCAAATTAGAAAGAGTTTTAAGACATTCTATTTATTTGTTACTTTATATAGAAGATTTTACTTTTATGAATATGAAAAAGCTATTATTGGATTTAGAATATCGCTTACAAGTATTAAAAGAGAACGAGGTACCAGTATCTATCAATCAATTTTTTATGGGAGACTTTAATGAATTGAAAAATCAATCCTATAGCGAAGCCATAGCGCCTGTTATTTCTTTTCTAGATGAAATGGAATTGGTTTTTCAAAATCTTGGTAAAAAAAACTTAAAAGAGCAAATTAGTGAGAACTTTGTTACGATTTTTTCATTAGACTCGATGAAATTAGGAACTCATACAATCAAGACAATATCTGGATTTTTAATGCAACAGATGTTATATGTAGCGATGCAAAAAGAAATAGAGGAACATATTATATTTATGATTGATGAAGTTTCTCTTTTAGAGAATCCTGTTCTTTCTAGAATGTTATCAGAAGCTAGAAAGTATGGTTTATCTTTACTATTAGTAGAACAATATTTTGACCAAATTAGTTCTTCTTTAAAAAATTCTATTTTTACAAATGTACAAAACTATTATGTTTTTAGAGTATCCATAAAGGATGCTGAAGAATTAAAAGACCATATGGAAATGGGTATTGAGGAAGATAAAAAAGTAAAACTGCTTTCAACCTTAAAGGAGCGTGAATGCATTGTAAAACTTTGTAAAAATGGAACTTTATATCCAGCAATCAAAGCAAATACCTGTTTTTTAAAATCAGTTCCTTGTAAAAATTTGGTGTATGATATCAAAAATGATACGCAATTTGAATATAAACAGTTTTCTTTTGATATGAATGCTACCACTTCTACTGAAATGTTATTAAAATCCATTTCCTCTAGTCGAAAGAAGGTTTTTTAGATGAATGATGAAATCGCAATCGCAGTGGTTCAAAAAATTATGGTCTCTATTTTTGGAAATTATAAAATTAGTTCTTTGGAGGAAATTTTGAATCGGTATGCATTTGATATTAAATTACCAGAACCAGTAATTGATTCCACAACAGGAGAAACTACTTGGGCGGCTTCTACAAATCCTATGAAATATATTACAGAAATGAATATGGAACAAAAAGATAGGAAAGAAGGTTGGATGCAAAAGGGGGAAATCACTAATTTTGATGACATTATAAAATTATGGGAACAAATTAATTATCGGACAACAGAGCGAGTTTATAATTCTATGGATGTAGCAAAAAGTGATACCATCTATGGATGTGAAAAAGTATATCGCTCTTTGGATTCTAGAAATTCTAAAAATTTGATTTTTTGTGATGGAGTTGGAGATTCTGAATATGTACTGGCTTCCGAAAGAAGTGTAAATTGTAGATTTTGTATTCGAATAGCAGATTCTGCTAATTGTACCAATAGTTATGCAGTTGCATGTTCTAATACAGTGAGTAACAGTTTCTTCATTGAAGACTGTAGCAATGTTCATGAATGCATTTTTTGTGCTCATGTGTCAAATAAACAATATTGTATTGGAAATGTACAATTAGAAAAAGAACAATATGAAATGATTAAAAAGAAATTGATAGAATGGATGTTGGAAAATTGATGGAGAACAAAATTTCGCTTTTCTCTTTACATTTAAAATTTTTATCGATATAATAGTAACTGATGTTATTTCCTACATTTGGAAATGAAAGAAACTATGGATTGTGTTATAATAGAAGCTATCTGTAGTAAGAAAGAAGGAGTAAAATGGATAAGATTATTGTAAAGGGAGCAAGAGAAAATAACTTAAAAAATGTATCAATAGAGTTACCAAAAAATAAGCTTATTGTAATGACTGGAGTAAGTGGTTCTGGAAAGAGTAGTTTAGCATTTGATACTATTTATGCAGAGGGAGAACGACGTTACGTAGAAAGTCTTAGTGCCTATGCAAGACAATTTTTAGGTGGAAGTGAAAAGCCAGATGTAGATAGTATTGAAGGACTTAGTCCATCTATTAGTATTGACCAGAAAACAACCAATAAAAATCCAAGAAGTACAGTAGGAACAGTGACTGAAATTTATGATTATTTAAGACTTTTATATGCAAGAATAGGTGTTCCTTATTGTCCTATTCATAAACGTCCTATCACAAGTCAAAGTATTGAAGAAATGACAAACCAAATTTTAAAATTGGAATTAGGCACTAAAATTCGTGTTTTAGCGCCCGTTGTTCATGGAGAAAAAGGAACTTTTAAAGACTTATTAGGAAATTTATCAAAAGATGGTTATGTACGTGCTAGAATTGATAATGTGGAATATGAATTAAATGAAAAAATTAATTTAGAAAAGAATAAAAAACATAATATTGAGGTAGTAATTGACCGATTAATCATGAAAGAAGATGTTCGTAGTAGACTCTATGAAGCAATTGAGCTATCAACAAAACTAGCACATGGAAAATGCGTGATTGATGTAGTAGGTGGAGAAGAAATTGTCATGAGCGAATCTTATGCTTGTCCAGACTGTGATTTTTCACTTCCTGAATTAGAACCAAGGATGTTTTCTTTTAATGCACCTTACGGAGCTTGTCCAGATTGTAAAGGTCTAGGTGTAAAGTTAAAAATAGATGAAGATTTGGTTATTCCAAATAGAGATTTGAGTATTCATGAAGGGGCGATTGTATCTTTAAATTTGAGTGATGAACAAAGTACTTATAGCACGCAAATAGAAACTTTGGCAAAATTTTATGATATTGATTTGGATATGCCAATTAAAAATATGGATAAAAAGAAACTAGATATTATTTTGTATGGTTCTAAAGATTTGTTAGAATTTCACTATGTATCAAAAACTGGGAACACCAGAACAAGCAAAGATTATTTTGAAGGAATCATTACGAATTTAGAAAGACGATATATGGAAACAAAAAGTGGTTGGATTCGTGATTGGATTGAAGGATTTATGACAGAACTTACTTGCCCAACTTGTTATGGGGCAAGATTGCATGATTCTGTATTATCTGTGTTAGTAGGAAAAAAGAACATTTATGAGTTAACTCTTATGAGCATTGGTGATTTACAAGATTTTTTCAGCAAACTAAAATTAAATAAAGAACAAGAAGAAATTTCTAGATTGATTATAAAAGAAATTAATTCAAGACTTACCTTTTTAGTAAATGTGGGGCTTGCGTATTTAACATTAGCTAGAAGTGCTTCTACGTTATCAGGAGGAGAAGCGCAACGTATCCGTCTTGCAACACAAATTGGTTCTAGGTTAACAGGTGTTTTATATGTTTTGGATGAACCTAGTATTGGACTTCATCAAAGAGACAATAATAAATTGATTCATTCTTTACAAGAAATGAGAGATTTAGGAAATACTTTAATTGTTGTAGAACATGATACAGATACAATGTTAGCAAGTGATTATTTGGTTGACATTGGTCCAGGAGCAGGATTACATGGTGGAACTGTGGTAGCAGAAGGAACTCCAGAAGAAGTTATGAAAAATAAGAATAGTTTGACAGGAAAATATTTATCTGGTGTGGAAAAAATAGAAGTCCCTGAAAAAAGAAGAAAAGGAAATAAACTATTTTTAGAAGTAAAAGGCGCAAAAGAAAATAACTTAAAAAATGTTAATGTTAAAGTGCCACTTGGTACGTTTACTTGTGTTACTGGAGTAAGTGGTTCTGGAAAAAGTAGTTTGGTAAATGAAATTATTTATAAAGCTGTTTTTAATAAAGTATACAAAGGAAAAGAAAAAGTAGGAACTTGTAAAGCGATTAAAGGTTTAGAACATATTGATAAAGTCGTTGACATTTCACAGACACCAATAGGAAGAACTCCTAGAAGTAATCCAGCTACTTATACAGGAGTATTTGATGACATTAGAGATGTATTTACAAATACCAAAGAAGCCAAAATCAGAGGGTATGATAAAAGTAGATTTTCTTTCAATGTAAAAGGTGGTCGCTGTGAAGCGTGCTCTGGAGATGGGGTCAAAAAAATAGAAATGCATTTCTTACCTGATGTCTATGTTCCTTGTGAAGTTTGTAGTGGAACTAGATATAATAGAGAAACATTAGAAATTAAGTTTAAAGGGAAAAATATCTATGATGTTTTAGAAATGAGAGTAGAAGAGGCATTAGAATTTTTTGATGCATTTCCAAAGATTAAAAATAAGTTACAAGTACTTATGGATGTTGGTTTATCTTATATCAAGTTAGGTCAAAGTGCTCCTACTTTATCAGGGGGAGAAGCAGGAAGAGTGAAGCTTGCGAAAGAATTACAAAAGAAGCCAACTGGGAAGAGTTTATTTATATTAGATGAGCCAACGACTGGACTACATGCTGATGATATTAAAAAGTTACTGGTTATTTTACAGAGAATAGTTGATAATGGGGATACTGTTTTGGTAATTGAACACAATTTAGATGTGATTAAAGTAGCAGATTATATTATTGACTTAGGTCCAGAAGGCGGAGATGGAGGAGGAACCATTGTAGCAACAGGAACTCCAGAGGAAATAGTAAAAGTGAAAGAAAGTTATACTGGTGAATTTTTGAAACCTTTGTTAAAGAAATAGAAAAAAACTATTTCTTTTTTTAGTACTTTTGATATTTTTTCTAGTATATATAAGTAGGTGATGCAAAGTATCTAACTTAAGTATTTACAGAATAGGGATTGGCAATGGCGTTAAAATAAAAAATAGTGATTAAATTGATTCTGAGAAAAGAGCAAGTAACTTCATTTTATGGTATAATATAAATAGGTTATGTTATTGAAAAAGGAGAGAATTATGAATAGTATTGGTGTCTGGATGACAAAACATTCTATTCAAAATGAATTTGAGGTCTAGTAAAGTTATAGAGGTTTAATTATTAAAATAAGAGGTGTTAAAAATGGAAAAGAAAATCAGAAACGCAGTAAGGGTATATATAATAGAAGATGATAAAGTAGTTTGCATTCAATATAAAGAAGGACCAATTGGTTATATCGATATGCCAGGTGGAAAAATAGAACAAGGAGAAACAGCGTATGAAGCTGCTATCAGAGAAGTAAAAGAAGAAACAGGAATGAGAGTAGAAAAGTTAGAGAAAATAGGAACCGTAATTGAGGAATATCCTGATAGGATTTATCATTTTCAAGTATTTATGGCACTGGATTTTTCAGGAAATCCCCAAGAATTTGTGGGAAATTCTTCCTTTTGGATTTCAATATCAGAATTAAAAAAGAAAGAAAAGCGTTTTGGAATTGCTTATTTGTTGAATTCAGAATATGAAGATGATTTTAGAAATAAAACTTTGAATTATAAAATAGATGTTGAAATGAATCATACAATATTAAAAATAGAAAGAATGTGAATTTATGAATTTTGAATATCAATTAAAAGAATCAGATGAAAGGTATTTTTTAAAGGAGCGTCATAGAAAAACAAATATGATTTACTTTGTTTTGTTTTCTATATTTTATATTGCAATTAATATTCCTATGCTCATGAAAAAGTTTTGGTTGTTCTTTACAATTTGTATTTTTTTTATCATTGTTCTTGGATTTGTATTATGGGGATGTAATTTTGTTTTTACATTTATTGAACTAAAATTAAGACAAAAAGGTAGAAAAGAAGACTATATCAATTATCATTTTAGTGTTACTAAAAGAGGAATTACTCAAAGTACTGAAAATTTAAAAAAAGAGGTACTATGGAAAGATATTAAAAAAATAAAAGTTAGAAGAAATTATATTTTTGTAGAACCAAAAAAGAATGAAGTTGCTTTTATATTTCAAAAAAACACAATGGGAGAAACCTATGAAAAATTAGTAGAAATAATAGTAACAAATATGAAATTATGTCAAAATAAATAGTATAAAATTCGCAGATTACTTGCAATTAATATAAAAAAATGATATGATGAATTGGTAAAACAACGACAAGTAAATATAAGAGGAAGTACTGATTACTTCTTTTTTTAATTTTCTTATGTTACAATGAATAAGAAGGTGAAATATGAAAACAATAGTAAAGCAATTGCCAAAAGTAGAACTTCATTTACATTTAGATGGAAGTGTAAGAGTCTCTACAGTAGCAGAACTACTAAATATAAGCTATGAAGAAGCATATTCTCAAATGGTATGTGATAAAAATACACATTCTTTAACCGATTATTTAAAGAAGTTTGAACTTCCTGTTAGAGTAATGCAGACCAAAGAAAATTTAAAACGAATAACCAAAGAATTGTTAGAAGATTTAAAAGAAGAACATGTAATTTATGTAGAACTTCGTTTTGCTCCTTTGCTTCATACAAAAGAAGGCTTGTCACAAAAAGAAGTAGTAGAAGCTATTATAGAGGGAATAAAAGAAGTAACGGGAATTACTTGTAATTTGATTTTGTGTTGCACAAGAGATAATTTGGAAAATGAAAAAAATTTAGAAACAATTGAGGTTGCGAAAAAATTTTTAAATCATGGTGTTGTAGCACTAGATTTAGCAGGAGATGAATCAAAATATCCGACCAATCTGTTTCAAAAATTATTTGAAAAAGCAAAAAAATTGGGAATTCCTTATACAATTCATGCAGGAGAAGCTAGTAGTTATCGTAGCATTTTAGAAGCTCTTCGTTTGGGGGCAGTCAGAATAGGGCATGGAATTTCTTCTATTCAAAACAAAGAGTTGATGAATGTATTAAAAGAAAATGAAATATTGTTAGAAATTTGCCCACAAAGTAATGTGGATACAAATATTGTAGTGGAGAAAAAAGAACATCCTATCAAGCAGTTATATTCTAATATGCTTGTATCTGTGAATACAGACAATAGAACTGTTTCAAATATTACATTAACAGAAGAATATGAGGATTTAATGAAAGTATTTGATTTTACAGTAGAGGATATTAAAACTTGTAATTTAAATGCAATCAAGTGTTCATTTTTAAAAGAAGAAGAAAAAGAACAATTCAGAAAACAAATAGAGGAGGGATATTGTGACACCACATATAGAAGCTAAAAAAGGAGAAATTGCGAAAATTGTCATTATGCCTGGAGACCCATTACGCGCAAAAATGATAGCAGAAACCTATTTGGAAAATGCTAAATTAGTAACTGGTGTAAGAGGAATACTAGGCTTTACAGGAATTTACAAAGGAAAAGAAATTACGGTTATGGCATCAGGGATGGGATGTGCGAGTATTGGCATTTATTCTTATGAGCTATATCAGGATTATGATGTAGATATCATTATTCGAATCGGTTCAGTTGGTGCTTATACAAAAGAGTTAAATTTGTATGATGTTGTATTAGCAGAAAATACTTATTCGGATTCTACGTTTGCTAAAGTGCAGGATGGAACAATTGAAAATATTTTATATCCAGATAAAGAACTGAATGACAAAATAAAAAATACAGCTTTAGAAAACGGAATTCCAATTACTGCTGGAACCATATACTGTAGTGATGTCTTTTATTCAGATACTGTAGATTATAAAAAAATGTATCAAAATTATCACTGTATTGGAGTTGAAATGGAAAGTTTCGCCTTATTTCATAATGCAAATCATTTAAAGAAAAAAGCAGCCTGCTTATTAACAGTATCGAATAATTTTGAAACAAATGAAGAGACTACATCAGAAGAACGACAAAAGGCATTCTTTACAATGATAGAGCTTGCATTGGAGGCAACTTTAAACTTATAAAAAAAGCATTTTTACGTATACTATGAAAGAGGTGGATTGAATGGAATACCATAAATATGAGAATGTTGCATATCATTTGCACACAATAAAAACAGATAAATTTAAAACAGTAACAGTAAAAGTGAATTTTAAAAGAAAACTAGAAAAAAAAGATATTACATATAGAAACTTATTAGCGGATGTTCTTTTAGAGTCTTCTTTGAAATATCCTAGTAGAAGAGATATTGAAATTAAAACAGAAGATTTATACAATTTGTTTGTAAAATCAAATACCTATTTATCTGGAAATTATATGATTATGAGTTTTGACTGTATTTTTTTAAATGAAGCTTATACAGAAACTGGAATGTTAAAAGAGTCTTTAGATTTTTTAATGGAATTCTTATTTCATCCAAATGTAGTAAAAAAGCGTTTTGAAACAACAAATTTTAAAATTGCTAAAAAAGCATTAGAAGAACAATTAAATTCCTTAGAAGATAATTATGGTAGATATTCTATGTATCGGTTATTAGAAGAAATGGATAAAAATGCTTTATTCTCACTTCGACCGATTGGTTATTTAGAGGATTTACAAGAAATTGATGAAAGCAATTTGTATTCTTATTATGAAAGCGTTTTAAGTAGTGATTTGGTAGATATTTTTGTGATTGGAAATATTGATTCAGAAAAAGTACAACAATTATTTTTAGAAAATTTCCCAATCAATACTTTAAAAAAACCTGCAATTAGTCATTACTTAGAACCATTGAAACCTAGAAGAATGTTGAAAACAATAAAAGAAAAGAAAGATATCAATCAAAGCCATTTATTAATTGGTTGTAAAATTGATTCCTTATCAGAGTTTGAAAAAAAATATGTAATGAATGTTTATAATTTTATTTTAGGTGGTGGAACAGATTCAAAATTATTTCATAATGTGCGAGAACTAAATTCTCTTTGTTATTCAATTCATTCTACATACCAGCCAACAAGTAATTTATTAATTATTAAAGCTGGAATAGATGCTTCTTCTTATAAAAAAGCTGTTTCTTTAATCAAGAAAGAACTTGTAAATATGGAAAAAGGAAATTTTGGAGAATCTGATATTGAAAAAGCAAAAATCACTTATTTAAGTGCTTTTGATGAATTAGAAGATTCTCCTAGTTCTATTATTTCCACTTATATTTCTCATGAATATTTGGGATATGATATGTTAGAAGAAAGAAAAAAGAAAATTCATGAAGTAACAAAAGAAATGATAGTATCAGTAGCAAAAAAAGTTCATGCAGATACTGTTTATTTATTGGAAGGAGGGGAACATAATGAAGCAAATGAAGATGAGTAATCTCGATTTGGATTTGTTTTATGAAAAATTAGAAAATGGACTTGAAGTATATATGATTCCAAAAAAGAATTGTAATAATACATATGTTACTTACAGTACAAAATATGGTTCTAGAGATTATGAATTTGTTCCTCTTGGAAATAAGAAAATGAAGAAGGTTCCACTTGGTGTTGCTCATTTTTTAGAACATAAAATGTTTGAGCAGGAAGATGGTACCGACCCCTTTGCTTTTTTTAGTGAAAGAGGAGCAGATGCGAATGCCAATACAAATTATACAAAGACTACTTATCTTTTTTCAGGCACACAATTTCTAGAAGAAAATTTAAAGTATTTATTAGAATATGTAGAGGCCCCATTTTTTACTGATGATAATGTTGAAAAGGAAAAAGGAATTATTGAACAAGAAATTATGATGTATGAAGATAATCCTTATAACAAAGCATATGAGGGATTGCTTTATAATATTTTTATAGAAGATGCCATCAAATATCCTATTATTGGAACTGTAGAAAGTGTTCGTTCTATTACCAAACAAGACCTATATGAATGCTATCATACTTTCTATCATCCTAGTAATATGTTTGTAGTAATTACAGGAAAAGTAGAACCTTATGAAGCGATTAAAGTCATTCAGGAAGTAGAAAGTAAAAGAGCTTTGACAGATGCAAAACCTGTAGAAAAGAAAAAAATCAAAGAGCCAGTTGAAGTTGAAAAAGAATATGAAAAGAGAAAAATGACAGTAACCATTCCAAAACTTTCTATTGGTTACAAAATACCACTTGCTCCTTTCAAAAATCTTTCGAGGAGAAAAATTCTTCATTATTTGATGATGCTTTTTGATATTAAATTAGGACCAGTTAGTTTATTTCAGGAGCAATTAAAAAAAGAAGGCTTAATGACAACTGATTTTGCGTTTGACTATATTGATACAGAGGATTATTTTATTGTGATGTTGATTGCAGAAACAGAAGAACCTGAGAAAGTTACTACTTTAGTGAATCAAGAGCTTAGCAATTTAGAGTTATCAGAAAACGATTTAAATAGAAAACGTAAAACTTTAATAAGTTCTTTCTTATTTATGAGTGATAATATTTATAGCTTAAATGAAAAAGCAATGAATAATGTGATTAAATATGGAAAAGTAAACTGTGATGATTATGAGGAAATTAAAGAACTGAATATATCTGAGTACAAAAAGATGATTCCAAATATTAATTTAAATAATCATTCAACTTACGTAATCATGCCTAAAAAAGGAAAATAGACTTGAAAAACTGCTCACTTTATGATAGAGTAGTAATATATCAAAGGAGGAAAACTCATGAAGATTTTGTTAATGATTATATCAATTTTATTAATTGCTATTGGACTTTTACAAAGTGGAAAAGCAGAAAGTGCTTCCAATGTAATTAGTGGTGGAAATGATAGTTTATTCGCAAATAGAAAAGAACGTGGAGGAGAATTATTTATCACAAGATTAACTGCAGGATTAGGAGCAGCATTCTTTATTATTTGTATTATTATGGGTTTATAAAATAGTACATCGTACTATTTTTTCTATATGAAAACAGATTTAATTAAAATTCCAGGTGTTGGAAAAAATTTAAAACAGCATTTTATTGCGCTTGGAATTACAAATGTGGAAGCATTAATAGATAAAAATCCAGAGCAAATGTATGAAGAAGATAAAAAGCGACTTGGTGGTGAATTAGATAGATGTGTTTTATATGTTTATCGTCTTTCTGTAGAATATGCGAAAACTAGAGATGAAAATTTAAAATGGTGGGATTTTAAAGACAAATAATATTTGGTGTATCATTTATTATTTTTTGAATATAGAACTAATTTTGTATAAATTTGATAAATGGAGAAGTTAAAAATGGAAAAAGTGAAAATGACAAATATGTGCATGATTGTTAATAAAGAAACTAATCAAGTATTAGTACAAGATAGGATAAAAAGTTGGTGTGGGATTACTTTTCCTGGAGGGAAAATAGAATTAGGAGAAGCCATTATTCCTTCTACAATTAGAGAGGTACAAGAGGAAACTGGATTAGTAGTTACAAATTTACAATTTTGTGGAATTAAAGATTGGTACGATTATAAAAAAGAAGAAAGATATATTGTTTTCTTACTAAAGACTTATGATTTTACAGGAACTTTATTAGATGAAACTAGTGAAGGGAAAGTCTTTTGGGTAGATATTAATAAAATTAAGGAATTTAAGTTATCTTTTGATTTTGAAGAAATGCTAGATATTTTTCAGGGAAATAGTTCAGAGTTCTTCTATGAAGACTTGAAGCAAAAAGAAGAAAGCGAAAGATGGAAAAAAATAGTTTTTTAAATTCACTTATTTACTTTGTGACTATGATATAGATTTTACTTATTAGCAATATTTTAATACTATGATATCATAGTATTTCAGACTGTTGACAAAGTGGTATATTCAAAAAGAATATGCTACTTTTTTTAT
>CANEDJ010000018.1:0-26460 GCA_947426265.1 uncultured Mycoplasmatota bacterium
TATTTGCTTCATTTTTTACTTCATTTAATACTTTTCCAAATTCTTTTTTTTCTTCTACTGGTAAATCTCTCATCATAGTAGTAAGTTCGTTAATTGGCCCTTTTTTTCCTAAATATTCTACTTTTAAATCATTTAATTCTTTTAAAGAAATCACTTTTTCTATTTTTTCTTTGATTTCTTTTTTTAAATTTTCTACTCTTTCTTTCATTTTATTATCCCTCCTAATAAAAAAATCACATCCAATAAGGACGTGATTTGACGTGGTACCACCTTAATTTGTAGAACATTCTACCTTGAAACTGTAACGCGTTACCGTTATATGTTTTGCATATAAAACTCCAAGACGAATTCATAAATTGATATCATCTATTTTCACCAACCATAGACTCTCTAAAAATATCTCCATTTATTACTACTTCTCTTCTCCGTTTTTCATAAACACTCTCATTTTAGCACATTTTTTTTAAGCTTACAAGAATTAATTTTCTCTTTTCTTTACAAATTGTGGTGCTGAAGCTTCTTTCACTTCTTCCTCTTTTATTTCTTTTAAGTCATAAAATTGAATTCCACATTTATGATAAATATTTTTTACTTCTTCAAAAGTAACATTTTCCACATACCATTCAAAATATTTTGGATAATGACGACTTTTTTTAAATAAGGCTACTCTTCCTGCTACTGTAAATAAAGAAATAACATCATCATCTTCTACAGTAGCACTTAATCTTTGAAATCCTAATCTTTCCAAGTCTAACGCATCATTTAAAGTAGCTACACTTTTATAAGAACATGGTTCTAAATCAAACTTTTTTTCTATAAAATCTGTTAAATAAGATAAAACTTTAAAGGCATCTTCTCGATTCATTTCTTCTGGTAACATAAATGGTTGAAATGGCCAATCAATCATTCCAACATTACCACTTTTTTTCTCATTTTTCCTATAATACTTGATATAATATAATCTATATTTTATTTGATTTCCAATTGGATGGTCTTCTAATTCAGCATCAAATTCATCATCTCTATTAAAAAAATTATCCATATTTTCTTTTATACTCATATTATCTTCTCCTTTTTCATTACTTGCTACAAAATCAACTACACTATCATCATTTTTTCCTATATATACTTCATATCCTCTTCTAAGCAGTTCTAAATAAACAACATTTTCTAATATATGTCCTTCATCGATATTTTTACTACCTAACAAGTAATATCGTAGCCCTAGGTCCGATAAATAAAATTTAGAGCCTGCTTTTAGATAGTTTTTTTCCTTTGATATCATATCTAGGTACTTTATACAAAACAAATGCTTCTACTAAAGCTTCTAGATATTTTTCTACTGGAGGAACAGAAATTTTTCTACCATTAGAAGTCATGGCATTTGCAATACTCGTACTAGAACATAAATTTCCAATATTATCAAACATAAATTTGGTAATATCCTTTAACATCCCTATATCAGATATCTCTTTTCTTTCTGCTATATCATTTACAATAACAGTATTTATATAATCCATCTAAATATGTTCTAATATCTTTTACATCATCTAACATTAATGTATATGGAAACGAACTATTGGTAATATAATCTATATATTTTTTTCTCTTTCACTATCTCCTACATAAGAAATATATTCTTTAAATGATAAGGGAAGCATTTTAATTTCTATATATCGTCCAGATAAAAGAGTGGCTAATTCTCCAGATAATAATTTAGAATTAGAACCAGTAATATATAAATCTACATTTTTTTTAATATATAAACTATCACAAGCTTTTTGAAACTCTTTTATTTTCTGCACTTCATCAATAAATACATAATTATTTTTATCGCGAATTAGCTTTTCATTTATATATTCATATAATTGCTTATAATTTTCCATATCTGCAAACTCATATTCTTCCAAATTAATCCGAATAATTTGTTTTTTGTCTATCCCACTATTCAATAAGTATTCTATATATAAATCAAAAAGTGTCGATTTTCCACATCGTCTTATTCCCATAATTATCTTAATTAAATCCTTATCCTTAAAACGAATTAATTGATTTAGATATTCTGGTCTTTCTATCTTAATTATTCCTCCTAAAAAAAATATAACATTTGTTTTTTTAAATGTCAATTTTGTAAATTGAAATTTACAAAATCACAAAATAACATTATTTTATAAACTTCATTTTTCTTTCAACATCATATAAGAACCTATCAATAAAAGACTAGAAATCATAAGTGTTAATTCAGTTAATAAGAAATCTTGATAAATAAACATTGTAAATATGATACTTGCCATATTCGCGCTCACATGAACCATAATAGAAGCTTTTAAATTGTATTTTTCATAGACCAAAATAAGTATAAAATTAAAAATAAAAGCATATAAAATTCCAAAAATATCAGTATGAGAAAGCGCAAATATCACTCCTGTTAACAATAAGGATTTCATCACTGGATAATATTTTTGAAGTCGATTGTAAACAATTCCTCTAAATAAATATTCCTCTAAAATTGGACCTAATAAAACAGTACTTATAATTGTAGAAACCAGATTTATATTTCCCTCAAATGAACTGGTAACTGAAAAGATAGAATCCAAGCTACTCAATATTGCATTATAAAGAAGACTAAATGAAATCCCTAGTATTATCAAAAACAAACAATCAGAAAGTGCTAATTTCTTTTTTTCTTTTCTTTTTTCTTGATGATATTTTTTATAGAAAATTGGAAAAAATATCAAAAACAAAATAATTACTATAATAACACCATAATGAGAGAAAAAGCGTGCCAAAGAATTTATATAGTCATCTGTACCTATCCAACTTTCTAAATTCGATTGATTACTAGTTAATAGAAAAATAATTGTTGCAATCATGGTCAAGAAAAATTGGCTTACAGCAAATAAGAATGGTAAGCCAATTATATAAAATAATTTTTTCATTATTTTTTTTCTTTTAACATTTCACTAATTGTTGTTCCAATGGTTGCTATATTTTGTAGTTCTGATGGAACAATAATTTTCGTTGCTTGACCATTTGCAACCGTTTCTAATGCTTCAAAGCTTTTAAGTGTTAAAACAGAAGAGTCAGCTTTTGCTTCTTTTAATAAACGAATTCCTTCTGCCTCTGCTGTTTTTAATTTGATAATCGCTTCTGCTTCTCCTTCAGCTTTTTTGATTTTTGATTCTTTATCTGCTTCTGCTCTTAAAATGGCACTTTCTTTTTCTCCTTCAGCAATTAAAATACTAGATTTTTTTTCTCCTTCTGCCTGAAGAATTTTTTCTCTTCTTTCACGTTCTGCTCTCATTTGTTTTTCCATTGCTTCTTGGATATCTCTTGGTGGAATGATATTTTTCACTTCAACACGATTTACTTTAATGCCCCATGGGTCTGTTGCTTCATCTAAAATAGAACGCATTTTAGAATTGATAATATCTCTAGATGTCAAGGTTTGGTCTAATTCTAGCTCTCCAATAATATTACGTAATGTTGTTGCTGTTAAGTTTTCAATCGCACTAATTGGATTTTCTACTCCATAAGTATATAATTTGGCATCTGTAATTTGAAAATATACTACAGTATCTATTTGCATGGTTACATTATCTTTTGTAATAACAGGCTGTGGGTCAAAATCTTTTACGATTTCTTTTAAAATGACTTGATTGGCTATCCTGTCTAAAAAAGGCAATTTAAAATGCAATCCATTTTTCCATGTTGTATAATAAGAACCTACTCTTTCAATAACATATGTTTTTGCTTGTGGCACAATTTTCACATTTGGCACAATTAGAACAATAGCAAGTATTAAAATAACAATTAAAAATTCCATATTTACTCCTCAACTTTCTCTACTTTTAATTTCGCTCCATCAATAGAAATGATTTTAACAATACTGTCTTTTTCTATTTTCTTTGTACTAACAGCACTCCATTTCTTCCCATCTACTTTGACTTCGCCGACTGTATTCTTCGCTATTTTTTCAGTTACAACTCCTTCCATTCCAATAATTCTATCAAAGTTTGTTTTTTCATTTTTTGGTTTTACAAATTTTAATAATAATGGTCTTGTTGTAATTAATAGAAAAATTCCTAAAATAACAAAAATTCCAAATTGTAGAATAAAATTATCAACAGTAAGTGAAACTAATAAAGCCACTATCCCACTAATCACAAACCAAATTGTTGTTAATCCGACTGTCATACATTCTACAAGTGTTAGTAAAATGACGACCCCTAACCATATATAAGACATTTACATCACCTGAATTTATTATACACTTTTTTAGATAAAATTTCAATGAAGCTATCATAGTATATGAAAAAAAAGAACTTAATAGTCCTTTACTAACTGTTTCAATTCTTCTATTTTACTAGTTCTACCATACACTTCTATTGAAAGCAACTTGACTCCATAAAAAGAGATTTTTTCTACTTCTTTTGTATTCCCCATAGCTTTCATCTCTTTGGCTAATTTTTTTTCAATTTCTTCTAAACCTTTTTGATTTGAAATTCCTAAAAATGAATATTCTGGATTTTGATTTGAGAATTTACTTCTATATAATTTAGGAATTTCATAAGTAACTTTGTATAATGTTAAAGAATTCAATAATGAGGCGACATTTTTTGTTGTAATAGAAGCATTAGAAACATCAATTTTTACGAATTGAAATTCATTTGCGTTTGTTTCTTCAAAAACTGTTTTTGAACTTTCTTTTTGGGCCATAAAACAGATTGAAGCAAATAAGCAAATACTAATTAAAACAAACCACTTTTTCACACTTTCACCTCATTTATAGAATGGCACTTTTTTACAAAAATAATCTTTTATTTGACAAAAAGAATTCTTTATGCTAGAATTAGTCCTAATCGAAAGAGGTTGCGAAACTTATTATTATTTAACAATTACTCAGATTATTGTTGTTAAAGAAAGGAAGTTTTGCCGAAATAAAACAAGATATCTGAATCTTGCTTTATTGGGACAGCTACATAATATGGGCTGGACTGTCACAAGAGAAACTTGTGGAGTGCTTTCAAAATTATTATCATAGAAATGATTTCTATTTTTAATGGTTTTGTGTACTCACAAGACCATTTTTTAATAGAAAGGAAGATCTCTATGTTAAAAATGATTTCTTATCAAGAAATAGAAGGAAAGTATGACATTCATAATTCTATCTGGGGATGTAGTGCGAAAGCATTTCATATGCATGGGGAATTTCAAGGACATGTCTATAAAAACTATTTAAGACCGATTCTACAAAATCAAATGACCTCTAGAGGAATTACTTATTTAGAACATTTAACAAATTTATCAGAAATTCAATCAGAAGAAATGATGAGTACCAAATTCGTTGTCGTAAACCCACTTGCTATTTTAGGAATTATCATGAAAAAAGCGCCTGGGAAATTACTTGTTAAGCAAGATGTTTCTATTGAACAAGTAATGTCTTCTAACAATAATATTAGAGAAGGGATTTTAGATATTTCCTCTCATTTTGAAATATTTGATTTAAATGAAGGTTCTATATTTTATAGTCAAGAAAGAGGTACTACTTTAGTTGACCTAGAAAGCTATATGGAATCAGACTCTGATAATACGCATAAAAATCTAATTGCATTCTATTCTAAAGTAGCTGAAGTTCTTCATTATACTCCTGAATTATTAGAATTGATTAATGAACAGTTGAGAAGAAGTCCAGACCGCTGTAGAATGGAAGTCATTTATGACGTTGTAAAACAATACTTAAATTATCATCAATTACAAGAGCAGGATGCCAAACAATATACAAAAAAGAGGTTTTAAATAGCCTCTTTTAAAATAATCCAATAATTTCATTATCTATAACATCAATTTGCTCATAGTTTGGCCTCTTTGGAAGTCCTGGCATTGTCATAATGTCCCCAAGTAAAATTGTTATAAATTTGGCTCCTGCATAAAGTCTAATATCTTTTACATGAAGCTCATAATTGGTTGGATTTCCTAACTTATTTGGATCATCTGATAAAGAATATTGGGTTTTGGCAACACAGATTGGATATTGCTCATATTTTGTATTTTTTAATCTTTCTATTTTTTCTTTGGCTTCTTCTGAATAGCAAACTCCATTCGCGTGATAGATATTTTTAGCAAGTTTTTCTAACTTTTCTTCTATAGAATCTTCAAGCTCATATTGATACTTTAAAACATGCTTTTCTTCACTCAATTCTAATACTTTCTTTGCCAAAGATATTGCTCCTTCACCACCATTTACATAAGCAGTACTTTTCTCTAATGAAACCTGAAGTTCAGCACAAATGTCTTTTAACGTTTTAATTTCTTCTTCTGTATCCGTTTGATATTGATTTAAACAAACCACGATTGGAATTTCAAATTGTTTTAAATTGCAAATATGCGCTTTTAAATTTGCTGCTCCTATTTTAATTGCTTCTATATTTTCTTTTAAAATGTCTTCTTTTTTTATTCCTGCATTATATTTTAATGATTTTAAAGTGGCTACTAAAACAATAGCTGAGGGAGTTAAATTCCCTACTCTACATTTTATATCTAAAAATTTTTCAGCTCCCAAATCAGAACCAAAACCAGCTTCTGTAATAACATAATCAGATAATTTTAAAGCAAGTTCTGTTGCAATCAAACTATTACACCCATGAGCAATATTAGCAAATGGCCCTCCATGAACAAGCGCTGGATTCCCCTCTAATGTTTGTACTAAATTAGGTTTGATAGCATCTTTTAAAACAGCCATCATACTTCCTGTGATATGAAGTTGTCCAGCTAAAACTGGAGTCCCTTCATAAGTATAGCCAATGACAATTTCATCAATTCTATTTTTTAAATCTTCCAAATCTTTTGCTAGACAAAATAATGTCATAATTTCACTTGCAGCAGTGATATTAAAATGTTCTTCTCGTTTCGTTTCTCTATCACTAGAGAATCCTATTTTTACGCTTCTTAAAGCTCTATCATTCATATCCAAGCACCTTGAGAACGATATGGTTTCAGGATTTATATTTAGTTCATTCCCAAAATATAAATGGTTATCAATTGCTGCACATAACAAATTATTTGCAGTGGTAATTGCATGAAAATCTCCTGTAAAGTGCAAATTAATTTCTTCCATCGGAACAATTTGAGAATAGCCTCCCCCTGTTGCTCCTCCTTTCATTCCAAATACAGGACCTAATGATGGTTCTCTTAAAGCAAGAATTGCATTTTTTCCTAATTTACATAAAGCATCATCTAATCCAATACTAACTGTTGTTTTCCCTTCTCCATAAGGCGTTGGAGATATGGCTGTTACCAAAATCAATTTTCCTTTTTTCTCACCCTTTATTTTGTTTCCGTCTATTTTAGCCTTATCATTTCCATGACGTTCTAAATCATCATTTAAAACTCCAATTTTTTTCGCAATTTCTTCTATTTTTAAAGGAGAAATACGATGCGCTATTTCAATATCTGTCATTCTTATCACCTAACTTCATTATACTAAATCGGAAGAAAAAAAGAAAGCTAGAAAGCTATTACTTTCTATACATGTGGATTCCAACTTTTTAAATATTCTAAACTTGCTTTTTCTTGACTCTCTACCAAAGAAAGTGCAGAAGGCCCCATTCTTCTAATTTGTTCTTGAAGTCCAAAAATAGCAAGTATCTCTCTTCCTTTTTCCCATGTTAATTTATAAGAACCTGGAGACATCGCATCATAGTTATTACTATAGAGACGCTCCATAACTGATTTTGCGAAATTTCCTTCCATACTATAATTACCGATTGCATTCGCTTCCTTTATATAATCTTTTAAAAACCATTCAATCATTCGATTTGAAAACGCTTTAAAATATGTAATTTGATTTAACAAGAAAAAGCCATCTAACCATTTTAGCTTTTTTTCTAAAATACTCGTTGCTCTATTTATGTTAGTAAGCATATCAAACATGATAATAAAACGAACCTCACTTTGTTCTCTGCTAAAATAGTCCAATCCTTTTTCACGAAATTGTTCTTCTAATTCTAAAATCTTCTTTTGGTAAATGTCTCCAATATTTAACAGTCTTACTTCAAAGCCTGTCATCGTAGAAATTTGACATACCAAGCTGGTCACTGCCGCAGCAAGTTGGTTACTGCTTCCTAAAAATTCATTTTTCTCATCTAATCTTGTCCATTTTTTTTCCATTCTTTTTTCTTCTCCTCATTTTCTTTATTACAAATATCATTACAATTAAACAAATAATCACGATTCCAATTGCAAGCTCCATATGTGCTTTTACATATTTTACAATATCAAAGGTAAGCCTTTTTCTTAAAATAATATCTTGTTCATAAACTGTTTCATCTTGGTATTTGATTCTGAGAGTCCCCAATTTAGTTCCTACTTGTTCTTTTGATGTAATGACTTTAATTCCATCATATTGATATTTTAAATCTTTCTTTTCAAAATCATTGGATAAATATTTTTCTAATGTTTTATCAGCATAAAAAGAAACATTATCTTCTTTGGTATATAAAGTATTTAAAGTGAGTAGTTTTTCTTTCTTTTCTACGATTTTTTGATTTCCATAATGACTCATAAAATATTCATATATTGTTTTGGCATCATATAAATTTTTTGGTCCTTCTTTATAAGGTGCCCTAGCTGTTACAAGCATATAATGAACATTATTCCAAGTAGCAATAGAAGCAAGACACAAACCAGCATCATAAGTGGTTCCTGTTTTTCCGCCTTCTAAATAATCCATTTCAATTCCATATCTTCTTTTATTTTTATCAATGGAATTATAAACGACAAATGAATTATCACTCATCTTATAAGAAGAGGAGGTCATAATCTTTTTTAATTCTTCATTTCTTAAAGCATACTGAAAAATAATGGCTACTTCCTCAACCGTAGAATAATGTTCTTCTTCATCAAGACCAGTTTCGTTTACAAAATGTGTATTTTTTAGTCCTAAATCTATTGCTTTTTCATTCATTAAGTTGATAAAGTTTACTCTTCCTCCTGCTACCATTCTTGTAAGTGCCTGTGCAGCATCTGCCCCTGATGGAAGCAATAATCCATACAGCAAGTCGCGGTATGTTACACGTTGTCCAGCTTCAAACCCTGCCACTGAGGCATTGGCTTCTTCTAAACCATAAAAATCTTCATTTGTTAACGTTATTTTCTCATCCAAATCATGGATATGTTCCATCGCTACAATTGCTGTCATTATTTTTGTCATGGATGCAATAGAAATTTTTTCATAAGCACTTTTTTCATACAATATGATATTTTCATCTAAATTATACAAAATAGCATTTTTTGAATGGATATTAAAATCAACTGCTTTCACATTAGAAACGGCTAAATATAAAGTTAGGATGACTAATACCACACGCAAATATGTTTTCATATCATTCACCTCTATAAGTATAATATAAAAAATTTGAAAAAACTAGTATAAAAAAAAGAAAATTATTTTTTCTTTTCCTTTAATACCTTAACAATCAAGTCAGCTGTCTTTTCTACTCCGAGTAAATCTACATTTAAGCACAATTCATAATGACTGGCATCTTTCCATTTCATATCTGTATAATGCTCATAATGTCGCTCTCTTGCTTTATTCACTTTCTCTATTTCTTTTGCTTGATTTTTTGAAATTCCATAATATTTCGTTACTCGATTTATTTTGTTTTCTAAATCACTATATAAGAAAATTCTAAAAACATTTTTTTCTTCTTTTAAGATATAATCTGCACATCTTCCAACAATGACGCAACTTCCTTTTTTAGAAATTTCTTTGATTGCATTTGATTCTGCTAAAAAAAGAGCATCATCATTACTAATATTTTGAAAGTATGAACGATTTAATTCTGATAATAGATTTCCTGCTCTATTTTGTTCTTGGCTTTCTATGTAAGTTGCTGATAAACCACTTTCACTAGATACAATTTCAATTAAGTTTTTGTCATATAAATGAACCTTTAATTTAGAAGCGAGAAGCTCACCAACATATCTTCCACCTGAACCATATTCTCGATTGATTGTAATAATTGGGCCTTGTTTTCCCATTTCTATGATTTGTTCTTTTCTAGTTTCTTCCTTTTTTCCATTTAATTTCTTTACTTCAAAGAATAATAAGGTTCCTGAGATTATGAATGCCAGTCCATCAGATACTGGTCCTGCATATAAAACTCCCATAACTCCAAATAGTTTTGTCAAAATGAAAGCTGCTGGAATAAAAATCAAAATTTGTCTTGATAGACTAAGCAAGGCTGCTTTTCCTGATTTTCCAATTGCTTGAAAGAAAATTCCTGATGCAATTTGAATCCCATTAAATATGGTTAGCATTAAAAAGATACGGAATGTCAAACATGCAAATTCATTATATAAAGCATCTCCTGAACCAAATATTCCAATTAATTTTTCTGGTATTGTTTGGAATAATAAAAATGCTATGACAGAAATCGAAAGGCTAAGCGTCAATACAATTTTTAAAGTCTGCTTTACTCTATCATAATTTCTAGCACCATAATTAAATCCTACAATTGGCTGGCTTCCTGCTGCTATTCCTATCACAATACTAGATAAAATCTGATTGATTTTCATAACAATTCCAAGAACTGTAATTGGTATTTCACTTCCAAACTTACTAGTCGCACCATATTTGCTTAATAAATTATTTTGAACTGCAATAATAATGACAATTGACATTTGGGTTATAAAAGAAGAAATTCCAAGTAAAGATACCCTTTTCGCACTGTCTACCGAAAATGTCATGGTCTTCTTATTCATTTCAATTGATTTAAATTTAAATAAATAAGTTATATTCATGATAAATGTCACAAATTGACTGATAATGGTTGCCAAGGCGGCTCCTTTTACTCCCATATCCAAAACAAAGATGGCAATTGGGTCTAAAATAACATTTAGTATTGCTCCAATTACCATAGAAGCCATGGCATATTTTGGTGAGCCATCCGCTCTTATAATAGAGTTGAAAGTAGTTCCAATCATCATAAACGGAATTCCAAATGTGATAACATATCCATAATCAAGTGCATAGTTTTGTAGTTTTTCAGTTGAACCAAATAAATTGATTAAAGTAGGCAAGAAAATCAGTACAAAAATGCAAAAAAGAATTGAAATGATGATGGAAGAAAAAATTCCACTCCATACTCCCTTTTCTGCTTCTTCTTTTTTCTTTTCTCCTAGTTTTAAACTTAAATAAGCAGATGTTCCATCTCCAAACATAAGTGCGAAAGCAAGACAAATAACGGTAATTGGAAAAACCACATTGGTAGCTCCATTTCCTAAATATCCTACTCCCCATCCAATAAAAATTTGGTCTACCATATTATATAAGGCATTCACTACCAAAGATATAATACATGGAATGGAAAAAGCTTTTAATAATTTGCTTATTTTTTCGTTTCCCAAATCTAATTTTTTCATATACTCCTCCTTCTTATGTGCGCAAAAAAACACAAGTATTTTTGCATGTGTTGTTCGTTATTCATTACACTCTGTAATGTACGTTTCTAATTTGACCAATGCTTTCACATTTTAGCACACAATTTTTTTAATTTCAAGAGATTTTGTAAAAGAAAAAGATGAAAATTTCATCTTAATCGATATTTATCAATTCATATTCTCTAGAACCAATTTCTTGTTCTACTGCTGCTTCTATTGTAAGTAATCCATTTCTTGATTCAATTCGTTCTATCATATGGTTCTTTCCTGGGTCATTGGAATTATAAATCAAATCAATACATGCTTGGTCTAGGGCTACTGGGTCTTTAGAAGCTAAAATACCGATATCTTGCATACATGGGTCCTCTGCTACTCCACAACAATCACAATCTACTGACATATTACACATGACATTGATATAGACAATATTATCTCCATAAAAATTGGTAATGGTTTTGGCTGCATCTGCCATTGACTTTAAAAATAAACTTTGTTCTACTTGAAACATATCATCAAAACTTGCATGTTCTTTTCCGCCTGTATGAATATATCGTTTTCCTTCTGAAGATGCCAAACCTATCGAAAGCTGTTTTAAAGCTCCTCCATATCCACCCATAGGATGTCCTTTAAAATGTGATAAAACAAGCATAGAATTATAATCTTTCATTTTTGAACCTACAATATTTTTTTGAATAACGGTCCCTTTTTTATTTTCTAATACTTCTTCCCCTTCACTATCCAAAATGTCAACTGTAAAATATTTGCTCCATCCATGTTTCTCCATTAACTTTATATGTTTTTCCGTGGTATCTCTTGCGCCATCGTAAGCAGT
This sequence comes from uncultured Mycoplasmatota bacterium, assembly GCA_947426265.1. Taxonomy (GTDB): domain Bacteria; phylum Bacillota_I; class Bacilli_A; order RF39; family UBA660; genus MGBC102946. The sequence continues at coordinate 12,275 of CANEDJ010000018.1, forward strand.
ATTGCATTCTACTACAGTTCCATTTACATGTTCTACTAGAGATTTCACAAATTCAGGTTTTAAATAGTTTTGGTTTCCTTCTTCTCCTGAGTGTAATTTCACAGCTACTTTTCCTTGTAATGTCATTCCTAGTGCATCATAAATTTTAATTAGACTATCAGGTGTAAGACTTTTTGTAAATAATACGTTTTCCATTTTTATCCCTCCAATAAGATTATATCAATTAAAGTTTACTTTAAGTCAAGAATATCTTGTCAATTTATTTCAACAATATCTCCTTCTTCTGGGTACATCATATTTTCCTGTTCTATCACAGGAATTGCATCACTTCTATGAATTAAATAAAAATCTTTCTTAGAATATTCTTTCGCATATTCTAAAATTCTAGAAAATCCAATATGAGCTTCTGTAGTATTCATAACCGTTGTATCAATAAAAATTGCATTACTCTCTTTCACTAATGTATCTAAATTATCACATTCTGTTGTATCTCCTGTATATGCTATTTTATGGTCTCCTATTTCTAGCAAGTATCCATTGCAAGGAACACAAGTACTATGAATGAAAGAAAATGCTTGAATTGTAAAATTCGCTAATTCTAGTTTTTCCCCATCTATTTCTTGAAAAACAAGATTGTATTTTTCTTCTATCTTATCATATTTGTTTGGTTCATTATCTCCGTGTGTAAAATACATCAAATCAATTACTTTTTGTCTTAAACCTTTTGGTCCTATTAAAGTAAGCTCATTTTGTTCTTTTCTAATATAACGCATCAAAAGAAAGCAAGCAATATCTAAAAAATGGTCTGCATGAAAATGAGTTATTACAATATATTTTATTTTTGATATATCTTTTTTCATGTCTTTCAGTTTAGCAAGTACTCCAGAACCAATATCAAATAATATTTCATCATTTACTAGAATACTACTATTTCCTCTTGTTAAACTTCCCATCATTCCAGTACCAATAAAATCAATTTTCATTTTTTTCCTCCTCATATTTTTTTACATAAGAACAACTATATTTTGTGGTTATTCCCTTTTGTTCAAAATAAGGTAAAGCATATTCTACCAATTTTTTCGCAATTCCTTTTCCTCTATGATTGGGATTTACATAGGTATGAATCATATCTACTGTATTAGAATCCAAATAGATAAATTCAATAAATCCCAACACTTCCTCTTTTTCTTCATATAAAATTTTATTATCTTCTATTTTAAACATAAAAGCCTCCTTTTTTAATTTTTTTTTGCTCTAATATATTTTTGCTCTTTCCATTCCCCAATCATATTTTGTTCTTTTCTAACTTCACAAACCTCAATAAGATTTTGCTTTATGAGTTCATTAATTCGTGTTGTAAAAAAGATATCTCCATAAAATCCCAAAAGTCTTTCTGCCATACATTTTCCAACTAACTTCCAATAACGAACACTTTCATATTGTTTTAAAATATCTAATATCCTTTTGTCTAAATAATCAAAGGAAACCGATTTTAGACTATTGTTATGAATGATTCTTAAATCACTATTTTCTTCTACTAATGCTATCCATTCGTCATTATATTGTTTTTGTTCTGGTTCCTTTATAACAATTGTCTTTTTTTCTAAAGGCCTAATTTCTTCTACTGTATAACTTCCAACCGAAAAATGATTTTTATCTGTTACATCACAAGCAAGAATTTGAACGTTTTTCTGATAGAAATAGGAATTTAAAAAGTATAATGTACATACATCTTCATTATCTAATGAAGAATACCAAATACGAATTTGCTTTGGATTACATTGTTCTAATTTCTGTAATTGTTTTTTTATTGGTACTTTTATATCTCCTACTGTTTTTTCATTTTGATTTTCCAAATCTTTGATATTTCCATAACTTAATAAAAGACAAAAAGAGATAACATTTTCATATCCTGCTTTTTCTAATAACATTTTTTCGCTTTCGCTAATTGCGATTTCTAACATATAAATCCAACTTTCTATGACATAATTCTTTCATAATTATCTATTTTATAATCCAATTTCTTTAAAGTTTCTATTAAAACATCAATTTGTTCTTTTATTTCTTTTCTTTGCAATTCTAATATCTGTTTTCGTTCTTTTTCTGTGTTTTGAACATTGAGCAATTGCATATATTTTTTTAATCTTTCCATACTCATTCCAGAATTTCTCATACAAAGTACAAATTCTATATTTGGAAAATTTTCTTCTGTATAATCTCGAATTCCATTCTTTCTTTTGACATCAAGAATAAGGCCTTCTTGTTCATAATATCTAAGTGTTGCTTCTGATACATGATATCGTTTACTGATTTCTTTAATTGTCATATTTCACCTACTTTGTTTTTTTTCACTAAAATAAAAATACATTGCGTTTCTCAAAATGGAATACATAGTTCCACTTTCATCTAACAGTTGACTTTCTTCACTATCTTTTAAATATTCCTGATAAGTAACTTTTCTAATTTCTTCTATTCCATACAATTTATAATAATCTTCTTTATTCATAGATAAATTAGATGTTAAATCAATTACATAATCTCCATCTAATATAAAAGAATGTAGATATTTTCCATCTAGGTTTTTATGTGCAAAGGCTGTTACTGCGATATAACCAGGATTTCGCTCTAATAAAAACATTGTACTTTCATGGCAAGCACTTCTAATATCAGCATTATTACTAATAAAGTTATTTGTTGCTTCGTCCAATTGACCATCCAGTTTTCGAAAATGAATTGTTCCTATTTTTGATACAATACAAATTTCGCCATTTTCTTCTTGGTAATTGCTAATAATACCTCTTTTGATAAGTAGTTCCTTTAAAAATTCTGCATTGCTTCTATTTCTAGTAACAGTTAGTATAAAAGAAACCAATGTTTCTCTCCAAAGTATAGAAACTGGAATATCAGATATTTCTAAAGCTTGATATAAAATTTCTTCAAACTTATCTAATAAGAAAAAACAATTGACATTAAATACTTCTATTGGATTACTTGTTTTTGCTGCTTCATATAAATTAACTCCCAATAACTTTTGAAGTTCATCAATGACATTTCTGACATTTTCTTCCCTTTCTTTTTGAAGTTGCGCTTCTAATTCATCTGTCAATTTTGATAATTCCATTTTAATCTTCCTTTCCTAACAATTTTAATTTTTGTATTATTTTTATTATAGTATTTGTTGAATATAATTCATAATAATGTCAATCTCTTCCTGACTTTCCTTTGCCTCATTTGAATGAAGCGCTTGAAAAACAAATTCTTTTTTTACATTTAATTGTAAATATTTAACAAAACCTTTTACGCTTTGATGTAAGTCTATAAGGGTACCCTTTTTCTTTCCTCCACCTACAAATATAAATATCACTTTTTTATTTTTTAATTCCTCACTTTTATATAAAGGATGCAATCTATCTATAAAGTTTTTAAATAGTCCAGATACATTATCAAAATAATTTGGTACTCCAAATATAATTAAATTTGCCTCTTTTATTTGTTTTATAATACTATTCATATCATCTTTTACAATGCAATTGGGTCTATGATGACATCTCAAACAGCCTATACAGAAACCTATATTTTGTTTTCTTAATAAAATTAATTTACTATCTAAAAATTGTTTTTGAATCGTGGATAAAATATATTCTGTATTTCCTTTTCGATTACTCCCAGAAATTAAAACAATATTACTCATTTTTTATTTTCCTTATTAAATTCATAATATCTTGTTCCATCTATTTCTTCTAATAAAACTCCACCATTCTTTTCAATTACTTTAGAAGAGGCAATATTACCTGCAGAGGATTGGCAAAAAACGGTATCTATCTTCAGTTCCTCTAATTTTTCTAAAGCAATCTCCAACATTTTGGAAGCATATCCTTTTCCTCTTTCGCTTTGTCTTATTACATAAAAAATATTTCCAGACCATTTTTTCCACTTATCATCTATTGAAGTCCGTAACCCAATATATCCTACAGGAATTCTATTAACATAAAAAATATATATGGTTGTTGGAGTATCATATTCACTAATATTTTGATATTTTCTAGCCAATTGACTTTCTAAATAATTATGAAAAACTTCATAAGGTAAACCTTTGCATAAATTAGTTGAACCCGATTCTTTTGAAGGAATATCTTGATACATTTCATATTCCTTCCTTCCCATTTCTAGATTTAACTCGCTCAATTCACAGTTCATTTATATTTTCACTTCCTACTTATTCAATTCCATTCTCTTTTAACATTTGTACAAATTTCTCATTTGTAAGCGGATTTGACCCTGCACTAAAGTGCCCTTTCCCACCAAAATAAGTTGCCACAATAGATACATCAACATTTTTTACTTGTCTATAAGAAACGGAACCAACTTCTGTTACTATCATACCTACCAAGTCAATATCATAACCGTTTTTTATGGCTATCTCATTTACATCATTGCGATATTTATATGGGCATTTTAAATAACCAACTTTATAATCGCATCCTTTGATATTTAATACAACGACTTTCATTTCTTTTAAGCAAGTTTCTATATCTTCTTTGACTTTCTTTAAAAAATCATGAATCAAATTCATTTCCTCTTCACTAAAAGTAAGATGTTCTTCAGTTTTCACTTTCTGGTTCATAATTTCTACATATTTTTTATATCCTAAAAGCTCAAAAAGGATGTGCAAATACCTAGCTTTCTCATTATTTTCTTTTTTCCAGTCCCAAACATCATACTGTCTTGTCCATTCTACTAATTCCTCTAAAAACGTTGTCGCTTTTAAATAACGTTTTTCTAACAAATAATTATAAAATAAACTGGTCCCACTTTCTTTTCTGCCATTTTTTTCTACCGTAATATAAACAAAATCATATTTGTCATTGCCTTCTTCTATTTCCGTTTTATGATGGTCTAGTATAATAATTTTAGATTTTAATGTTTCATTTTCTTCTATCTCTTTTAAAACAGGTTCTTTGATACATAAATCTGTTACAAAAACTAAGTCATAACTAGCAATACGATTGTCATCTATATAAGCTTTTACATTCGAAGTAATTTCAAATGTCTTTGTTGGAACAACTGTAATATCAGTAAAGGCCTGATGTCCTAATACAGCACATCCCATTCCATCAATATCTTGGCTATGTGTAAATAACAATACTTTCATTTTAACTCCTCCAATTCGTAACCTCTCCATTTACTTTTAGTACATATTTTTTTCCTAAATATTTTGAAATCTTTTCTGGTATAGTAAAAGCTTTCTCCCAACCTCTTAAAATTTCAAAATTTAATGGTCCACTAGTTTCATAAAATACGGTTAGTTCATTTTCTGTTATCATAATATCTACCTTTTTTATCTTTCCAACTTCTCGATTCATTTCATCCTGAATACTAGAATTTATCGTCCGATGATATGTCACATCCAACTTGTCAGCAAGTACCAATGCAACTCCAACAAGAGATGTAATATGATTACCATTAGAATGGTCTTTAATTGCTTCTTCTAATACATTCATTTCTTCTTCTGTAATATTTGTTCCAACTAAAAATTCACGAAAGATTTGACTGCTTTTTAATGCATGGTCTTGTTTTTCTTTTCCACTGATAGAAAGACCAATATCATGTAATAACGCTGCTACCATTCCAAGTTCAATCATTCTTTCTGTTGCATTCAATTGTTCTAATATTCGTTTGGTATAGCCCGCTACTCTTTTATAATGTTCTAATCCATGTTCCCAATCCCATTTTCCATCTGTAATAAATTTTAAATTCCCAATTTTCTCTGTTATTTCTAAATAAGATGGTTTTCTTAATATAATTTCATAATTATTCATACAATAAAGTCCTTTCATTTTACTTACTTTTATTATAGCGTATCAAAAGATAGAAGTAAACGAATTGAAAGAGGTTACCAATAAAAATCTACATTCTTTTATTTTCTTCTTATAATAAAACAGATAGAAATTTTCTACCTGTTTCTCTTTTTTGTAATTATGTTTGTCATTACAACAAACATAAAACCAAAGAGTAAAAGTATTCCCATATTTAGAAAGATTGGCTTTACGGTTTCTAAATTGATTGTTTCTAAAGAGGCAATTAAATCATTGTTATGAATGTAATAATAAGATGGCAAAACATGAGCTATCTTTAAAACAAAATCTGGAAGAAATTCAGTTGGTACAAATGCTCCACATAAAAAGCTTGACCCAAGTGCGATGACATTTACAATTCCACTCATGGCTTCTTTATTATGAACCAAATTTCCAATCAGAAGAGCTAATGTTAATGCCGAAATTGTAAAGACAAAGGAATTCAGTATTAAAAACATTCCTTGATTTGTAAACATGACATCTCCAACCAATACAATACTTAAAATGACATAGCACAACCATAAGACAATCGCAAATAAACTATTGGAAAATAATAATTGTCTATTAAACTTCTTATACTCTATACTACTGACCATAATTCTTAGTTTTACTTTCTGTTCTTTAAAACTAGAAACCATAAAACAAATAATGAAAACACAGCCTGCTAAAATGCTATAGTTGGCAAAATTATAAAATAAAGTGGCTTTGGCAAATTTTTCTGTATCTAATTTTGATGTTACTTCTATAAAAACTTCTTTTTCCAACGTCGTATTTATCATTTCTAATAAAGTTTCTTCGTCTTTTATCACATTTCTATAAATATTCGCAACATTAAAGTATCGATTTACTAGCATTTCGGCCAAAGAAGCTTGATAATCACCAGTACTTTTGATTTCTACATTTAACTTTTTTCCCTCTAAAAAATTATTTTTAAAGTCTTTAGGAATATAAATGATATAATTGACATCTCTATAAAATAATGCATCATTTCTTGCTTCTTCTGTTTCTTGAACTTCTTTTATAGTAGTATGCTTTTCTATATATTGAATAAAATTTTTTGTAACGTTATCCGTCTCATTTTCATTTACAATTAAAACATCTGGTTTTTCAGCCATAAATGAAGTACCTGTGTCATTATTTTGCATATTAAATCCTGCAAAAAAGATTAATATAACAGTATATAAAATAACTAGAAATTTATTTTTATTTAATATCTTTAAATAAGCTTTAAATACTGTCATAAGTTTGCCTCCTTAAACTTCTTATAGAAAGTGCTAACATCAGAATAGAAAAAATACATAAACTAAAGATATTAAAATAATATCTGTCCAAAGTATCATAGTAATATAAGGAATAAAATCCATCTGTAATCATACTTGCAGGGTTTATCTGATTTAAAATAGGAATATTTTTATCTACCATATATTTCATTGTAATTCCCATCATTCCAGATAAAAAGCAGCAAAGCATCGTGAATGCAATTACAATTCCTGTTTTGGTATTCTCATTTGTTTTAAAGACACTAGCAATCATAATTCCAAGTGACAATCCTGCAAAGCAACCAATTAGTGTTAAAAGAACAATGAAAAAGATATTTTCTCCATAATCTATTTTCAAAAAGCAAATGGTATAGAAAAATAGTAATGCAATTCCAATGAGTTGAACGGTATAACCAGCCAAAGCATTTGTTATAATCACTTTTCCTTTTAAAGTTGGACTCACAGAAATTCTTTTTCCATTGGCACTTTGATTTGCAAGGTTTTGATTAATCAAATAAAGCCCCAAAATTCCTCCATATAAACAGGTCATCGCAATTAACGTATAAAATTCTATCATCGTATAACTGAGATTTTTGTTTGATATATTTACAAGTTCTATTTGATTTTCTTCCTTCCACTTTTCTAGTTTTAAATAAACTGACTGGTAGAGATTTTCAGTTAACATATTTTTATCTTCTATTTCTAGTGCTACTACATTTCTCATGACTTCTTCTGTTTGGATAATTTCTTCTGTTACAAATTTTAAAATCGTTTGATTGATTCCATTTTCTTTCACGATTAATTTGAGTGGTTCTGATAAAATCAAATATCCATCGATTTTTTTATTTTCTAATAATGTTTTAGCGTCTTTTTCATCTTCATAGGAAATTTGAAACATTGGTTCCTCTCCCGTTTTTAAATGTTCAAAAATATTGGTTATCATAGAGTTTTGATTGGATGCTTCTTTTACAATTGCAATTGGGATAGTTTTTAACTGTTCTTCTTTTTCGATATCAGAAAATGCCATCGAAAATAAAGTTCCCAATATAAGAGGAAATGCAAATGTCCAAAAGATTAATGGTTTATTTTTAAAGAGAGTTTTCATTGCATATTTATAGTTATGAAATAACATTAGTCTCTTAGTTCCTTTCCTGTAAGTTCTAGAAAAACATCATTCAAAGTTGGTCTTTCTGAATAAATCTTATCATATAAAATACTCTCTTTTTTGAAATAATCTATGAGTGTAATCAAATTATTTTTTCCTTTTTTATAGATTACAGTTAAGTTTTGATTGTGATAATAAACCTCATCTACATTTTTCAGTTTTTTTATTTCTTCTAGTTGCTTTTCTGTAATGGAATCTACTTCTACATTCACTTTTTCTTCCATATTCGCTAATTCTTTTAATTCATCTGGTGTACCATTGGCAATTACTTTCCCCTTATCCAAAATAATCACTCTATCACAAAGAATTTCTACTTCTTCCATGTAATGTGTTGTATAAACAATGGTTGCTCCATTTTCTCTTAATTTTTCAATTCCATCTAAAATATTATTTCGGCTTTGTGGGTCTACAGCTACTGTTGGTTCATCTAAGAAAATTAGTTTGGGTTTGTGTGCAATTCCACAAGCGATATTTAATCTTCTAAGTAGTCCTCCTGATAATTGCTTGGGATAAAATTTTTTAAATTCATTTAAACTGACCAATTCAATGGCCTCTTCGATATATTGTTTTCTTAACCGTTTATCATTGATATAAAGGCCACAAAAATAGTCAATATTCTCTTCTACTGTGAGTTCTTCAAATACTGCAACATCTTGAAAAACTACTCCAATTTCTCGTTTGATATCATAGGCATTTGGTGCCATTGGTTTTCCAAAGATTTGAATGGTACCTTTTTCAAAATTTAAAAGAGACAAAATACAATTTATCGTAGTGGATTTTCCAGAACCATTTGGTCCTAATAATCCTAAAATCTCTCCTTTTTTTACTTCTAAAGATATACCATCTACTGCTTTGATATTTTTATATTCTTTGATTAAATTTTTTACTTCAATAACATTTTTCATAATCGTTCCTCCTTATATCCTTTCAATAATTCTAAAACAGTATTCGTAAGTAGTTCTTCTATTTCATTTTCTTCTAATTTTACTGTTTTTGTTGCTAATAAACAAGCAATTCCATGAGTAAAAATAAATACTTTCACGTGAAATTTCTTCTGGTCTTCATAAGATAATCCTGTTAATTGTTGCCCTTTTTTTATGATATCTTCTCCTTCACTATCATTTATAATAAAGTTTTCTGGGCTGTTATTTGTTTCTTTCATAAAGAGAATTTTAAATAGTACAGGATGGTCTTTGGCAAATTCTATATAAGAAAGTCCTGATTGTTTATAGGCGTGTTTTTCAGTTACTCTTTCCATATAGTTCTGATAAGTTTCATAAATTTTTTCATAGACAGTATTTTTTAATTCTTCCATTGATGTAAAGTTATGAAAAATTGGCTGAACAGAGGCATTTAATTCTTTTGCGATTCTTCTAGCATTTAAGTTTTCAAATCCTTCACTTTCTACAATTTTATAAGCAATGTTTACAATCTCATCTTTTGTATACTTTTTATTAGGTGGCATTCATTCACTTCCGTTCTATATCATTTGTTATATAACATATGTTATCATACATTTAGATATGTGTAAATATTTTTTCTTTCATATATAAAAAAGAAACGAATTACTAACCTTTTCGTTTCTTTATTTTGATATATTTTCAATTTCACTTCTTGGAATAATTCTTACAGTTACCTCTTTCATTCCAAGTAATTTGCACTTTACTAATCGATGTAATCCATCTAAAATTACAAATCGTCCTTTATTTTCCATAACATCAATTGGATAGGAAATATCTGCTTTCATTACTCGCTCATATTCTTTTTTAAAGGTTTCTGGATGATTCATAACACTTCTTGGCGTCAATGTATACCAGTTTCCACTTAAGTTCCAAAAAGGAACATCAAAATGCCATTCTAATTTCTGAATATCCATTTCCTCTTTTTCATAATTTAACTTCCAAACTTCTTCCTCATTCCAATCAAAATCAAAACCATATTCTAATACACTTTTTGGAATTTGTGGTTCTTCCATTTCCCAACTTTTAAAATAAATGCAATTATAATCATTATCAAATTTTATTTCATAAATACCATCATAGCAAATCCCATTCTGTTTTAATTTCCATTCTGCAATTGCCCTATTTTCTTGACATGCTAACAAGATAATTTCAATTGATTCTATTTGCTCATTTTGAACATGCTGCCACTCTTCTTTTATTTCTTCTATGGTTGTAAATGGTTCCATAAAAGGTGTCTCTTGATAAAACGTTGTATGTTCAAATAAAGAAACTGCTCCTTCTATATTTTTTTCTAACCAATACTTTTTTAAATTTTCTAACCATTTTTTTATTTTTTCTTCCCTCATATTTATACCTCCAAAATTATCTTTTCTATAATCTATTTTCTCCATTACATTTATTATACAATAAAAACTTTAAAATTCTATTTTTATCTCTAATTTATCCCCTACTTTAGAGGCTGTAATCCTTCCTCCTAGTGCTTCTGTAAATTCTTTGGCAATTGCAAGTCCCAGTCCTGTATTTCCATCTGTTCTAGAAATATCAATTGTATAAAATTGGTCAAATATTTTATCAATTTCTAATGCTTCACTATGGAATTTATTTACAAACGTAATCATAGCTTTTTTATTTTGTTTCACTTCTATTGTCAAATTATCTTCACTATGTTTTAAAGCATTCGAAATCAAATTATCAAAGATTCTAGATAGCATCATTTTATTAGAAGAAAGTATCATCTTAGATTGTGCATTTTTAAATATTACTTCTCTATTCTCTCTTTTATAATCTTCATAATAATGCGCAATACATTCTTCTAAGATAGAAATGATATTCACATTTTCTAGTTCATAATGTGAATTCATTTTAGAGAGTTCAAAAAATTCTTCAATTAATTCTTCCAATCGTTTTAATCTTTCAAACACAATTTGAAGGGCTTTTTCCTTTTCTGCTTCTTTTAAGTCACTATGAATCACCATATCTAAATATCCAAGAGCAGAAGTAAGTGGTGTTCTTAAATCATGAGAAATGTTTGTCATCATATTTTGTAAATTTTCTTTTTTCTTTTCATAATCAATTCTATTTTTTCTATTCTCTTCAATTAAAAGATTAATTTCTTTGATTTCTTCTAAAAATAAAAAAGAAGCTTTTTCCGTGTGCAAAAGAGTATTACTAGAATTCGCTTTTATTTTTTTCATTTCTTTTGTAATCCGATTCACTTCTTTTTTTAGAAGAAACAAATAAAAAAAAGATAGAATAATTATAATACCAAACAATATAATAATCCATTCCATCTTCATCACCACTTTCTCTACTTAATTTCTGATTTTTTAAAACTATAATATCCGATTGTATGAAATATCAAAATATAGAAAATTCCTAGTACTGTACAAGCTATCAAATACTGAGTGCTTGGATTCTGCGCTATTTTTTCTAAAGCAAATTGAAATTCATAATTGTAAAACCAGTCTGCTTTTATTTTAAATAAACTAGTAATTCCTATTACAACTAGCTGTAATCCTAATATGAAAGGTATTGCAACAGTATTAAAGGTAGAAGTTTTCTTAAATAAAAATGCAAAACAAATCAGTAAACTTATTATACCATAAAGAAGAGGTAATTCTAATATTGTTACTTTCGTTACTTCTAATAAGCTAGAAGCAAACTCTTTTCCATTTATTATGATATTGAGAAAGTAGAAAAAATAAGTATTGAAAAACGTAAAGAATGTTGCCAATAAAAAGATTAACAATGTTTTTGAACCATAATATTTTTTTCTAGAAATTGCTGAAGATAATGTGTTTTTGATAGACTTATTAGAAAAATCTGTACAAAGAACAATGACTACAAGTACAATAAATAGATAGTAAAGGTTCGCATTTGTTCCAATCACTGCTTTGTCAAGTTCAAAAGCCCCTCCACTTTTCATAATTTCTCTTACATCTTTTAATGATTTTGCCTTTGAAAGTTGTTCTACAAATTCAGCATCATTAATATCTATTGTGGTACTGCCAGATGTTGACATTCCAATGTGTCCTGGAGAGATTCCGATTGCAGATACAAAAGATGTTAATATTAAAAATACAAATATAATATAGATTGCTTTTCCTTTTAAAATGCGATACATATCTGCTTTCATCATATTAAGCATATTATAATTCCTCCTTTATCACAGTTTTAAAGTATTCCTCTAATGTTATTCCAGTTTCATATAACCCCATAATAGTAATATCATGTGAGATAAGTTCTTTGGATACTTTTTCTGCATGGTTTAAATAATCATATAGTCTAATTTCATTTGTATTTATAATTTTATAATTGGTTGTTTTCAAGTTTGTCTCTAAGACAACACTTGCTTTTTTTGTATCATCTGTTTTAATCACAATACATTTACTACATTCTGTATCAAGTTCTTCTTTCGATAATTCTTTGATAACTTTTCCTTTTTCTATGATGCAAAAACGATTTGCCACCATATAAAGTTCTGACAAAATATGACTAGATATCATAATTGTAATATTTTTTTCTGTATTGAGCTTTTTAAAGGTATCTCTTAACTTACTAATACCAATTGGGTCTAATCCATTAATTGGTTCATCTAATATAATAAAGTCTGGACTATCTAATATTGCAAAGGCAATACCAAGTCTCTGCTTCATACCTAACGAGAAATTTTTAAATTTCTTATTTTTTGCTTCCTTTAAGTCAACTAACTCTAGTATTTCATCTATGACATTTTTGTCTGCAATCCCTTTCTGAAAACAATAATACTTTAAATTTTCATAGGCTGTTAAACTTGGGAAAAAAGCTGGATTTTCGATTAAACAACCGATTCTTTTTTTCTTTTCTAGTACATTTTCTTTTTCTCCAAAAAGTTCATATTCCCCACTTGTCTTATTGGTAAGGGTTGTAATCACTTTCATCAAAGTTGTTTTTCCAGCCCCATTTCTACCAATTAACCCATAAATATCCCCTTTGTTAATTTGTATATTCACATTTTCTAAAGCAGTAAAATTATCATATTTTTTCGTTAATTGATTGGTTTTTAAAATTGCTTCTTTCACATATATCCCTCCATAATTTTATTGTATAAAAAAAGTGTTAAAAAAGTCTTAACCCAATTCTTAATTTTTTCTTAATTTTTCATTTTATAACCAATACTCCATACCGTTTCTATATAATCTTCTTCCTGATTACATTCTTTTAATTTATTTCTAATCTTACTAATATGAACGTTTAATGTATTATCATCTACAAATTCATCTTTCCAAACAAGTTCGAATAACATAGATTTGGTAAATACTCTAGTTGGATTTTCTAATAATGTTTTCAATAATTCAAATTCTTGCTTAGTTAAATTTAGAAGTTTCCCATTACAAGTAACTGTATAGTCTAATTTATTTATAAGAATATCTTTAAATGATATTATGCTTTTATTTTCTTTCCCATTTTGATGTTTTAAAGCAAGTTTGATACGTGCTAATAATTCTTTGTTGTCAAATGGCTTGGTTATATAGTCATCAGCTCCTAATTCAAACAAGTCTACTTTTTTATCTACTTCATGAATTGCACTCATCACAATAATGGGAACTTGATATTTATTCAATAACTCAGTTAAAATTTCCTCACCATTTTTACCTGGCAACATTAAATCTAGTAAAATCAAAGATACATTTTGATTATGAACCAATATGCCCTCTGTTCCAGAAAACGCTTGTAGAACTTGATAATGATTGGTTTCTAATAGCTGTTTTAACATATTATTAATATCTTTATCATCTTCTATAATTAATATTTTATACATACATAACACATTCCTTTTTATTATTATAAAATAATTTTGTTTCATTTACAATTTCCTAAATTTAAAAAGTGAACATAACGTTCACTTTCCAGATTGTTGACAAAGTGGTATATTCAAAATGAATATGCTACTTTTTTTGTCTTG
>CANEDJ010000019.1:0-26403 GCA_947426265.1 uncultured Mycoplasmatota bacterium
TATTATATCAAAAAGCCGCACCTTTCTGGTGCGGTTCATATTTCAATTTAGGAAACTGTTGAAAATAAGTAAAAGAATTTATTTATCAACAGTTTTTTTATATAGAATTAATGCGTTATTTCAAATAGACGTTCTATCAAAGTAATTACTGTTACTACTACAATTGGTGTTGTAAGAATAGAAAAAATAAAGTTGGTTTTTAAATAATGAAATATTTACTATTATAATGTAGTATGATAAAATGTATTTGGAATGCAAGACTTTTGTTGGGTGTTTGCCAAACTTCCATTATTATGATTGAAGGGAGGCGTGAGGGTATGAAGAAAAGACTTTTTATTATAAAGGTTCTAAATAATATCATTCTCATATTGTTCCTTCTACTTTTGTTAGTAGTTGAAATAAAAAAGACACCCTAATTCAGTGAATTAAGGTGCTCAACATAATTATGGCAAGCACTCAACTTTGCTACAAGTCAAGTGTTCCATTTTTATTTTATGAAGTTTCCTTCATCTGTATTCATTATACTATAAGAATTTTATTTTTACAATATTTTAGAACAAAAATATTGAATACTATTAATATTCCTTTATTTTAAAGCATATCTAAAAAAATTCTTTTTTATTTACTACTAATTTACTACTTTTTAATAGAATTCAAAATCAAAATTAAGGTAATATTCATTTAACATCAGTTGAAAATATGATAAAATTATTATATGAAATTTATAGGAGATTAGATATGGATATTTTACAAATTCACAATATTTTAAATAATATTTATAGTAAAGCTGAAGAACTTAATAGAAAGATTAATAATTTGAATTATAAAACGTCTCTTCAGTCATATAATAATCATTTTATAAGTATAAATGGAAAATACTATAACCAAAAATACTATATGCCTGTAATATCAATTGAAAATAAAGGGGACATTTGTTTTAATATAGATTCAGTTGAATTTGAATTTTATGTTACAAAAGAGCAAATAACTCATATTGATTTAGAGCATTTAATAAGTAATTATACAAAAGAATTAAATATATACGAATATCAGAATTGCACCATTGATATATATGAAATTGGTGATAATAAATATGATGTTTTAAATAAAATGAATGATAGCATTGATAATAAATTTGGAATATCAATTAATTGTTCCTCATTAACTGATAGTGAAATTATTCAACATTTTAATATAATATCTTCTTTGTTAAATAAAAATTTTTAAATTAAAGTTGTTTTTAAAAATCATTTACATCTTTTATTACTAATATTTTTTTAATTTTATTTACTATTTTTCCATAATTTAAATCATTTTCTAATTCATTAATATCTATCCATTTATAGCTAGATAGTTCGTTTTGCTCAATTTTTATTCTAGAAATCTTATCTACTATAAATAAATATCTAAAATCAAAATGATAATGTGCTGGTAAGTTTAATCTTTCGTTATATTCAATTAAATGAGTATCAATATCAATTGGAATTTGTTCATTTTCAGATAATTTTAATTGTTTAAGTCTATTTAAACCTGTTTCTTCTATAATTTCTCTTTTAGCAGTCTGCAATGGGCTTTTTTCATTATCATTAACATGTCCGCCTG
Source organism: uncultured Mycoplasmatota bacterium (assembly GCA_947426265.1). Classification (GTDB taxonomy): domain Bacteria; phylum Bacillota_I; class Bacilli_A; order RF39; family UBA660; genus MGBC102946. The sequence continues at coordinate 1,603 of CANEDJ010000019.1, forward strand.
GATATAAAAACATTTTTAAATCTTTATGGAATAAAACTAAAAATTTATGTTCTTCTTTTGCATAAATAAAACCTCCAGCAACTATATGACCCTTAAAGTTATTCCAATCAATTATATCTTTATCCTTTGATTTTTCTAGATAATCTAATAACCTAGATTGTCTTTCTTTTTCTTCAGGAAATAATAACAAATAATCATCTAAAATTTTTAATAAGTTACTTTTCATGCAAACCTCCAATATCTTTATATAATTCTTCATTTGTTCGCTTGTTTTTATATGCTATTAATAGTATAATATCTATAGGAATATTTAGTTAGTTTGGGTACTATTCTCCTTTACTTTATAAAAGTGGAAGGAGGTGAAATTATGAGAAAATCAGAGAAATATCTTTGTACTATCATAATACTCCTTATTATTGTGATTTTAATCATTTTAATAAAAATAGTACCAACTGTATAAGTCGGTACTAAAACAAATATTTTGGGAATAGTACCTAACTCGTCAAAACTAGGTATTCCTTTTTTATTTTATGCAAGTTTCCTTGACATATTCATAATAACATATTTTATTGTTTTTGTCAAAAGACTTTTAGGCTTGATTTTTAAATAAAAGTAGTAAATTAGTAGTAAAACAATTATGATATTTGATTGACATCTTTTAAAATAAGGAAATTTTCACTAAAAACTAAACTTTTTTCATAAAGGCTCTAAATAATATCATTCTCATATTGTTCTTTCTACTTTTGTTAGTAGTTGAAATCAAAAAAACACCCTAATTCAGTGAATTAAGGTGCCCCAGATTTATGGCAAGCACCTAACTTGCTACAAGTCAAGTGTTCCATTTTTATTTTATGAAGTTTTCCTCATCTGTATTCATTATACTATAAGAATTTTATTTTTACAAGTATTTGATATCACTTTAAATTGAAAAGATTTCTTCTTTTTTTCATTTAAATTTTAACAATAATGTGCTACAATAAAGAAAGTAAAGAAGGGATGTTATGTTGAAAAAATGTTTCGGTTGTGGTTCTACAATGCAAGCAGTTGATAAAGAAAAAGAAGGATATATCAAACTAGAAAACTATGAAACAAGCAGACTTTGTGAACGTTGCTTTAGAATTCAAAATTATGGAGATTATAAAGTAGTTGCGAAAAGCAATGAAGAATTTATACAAGTATTAAAAAGAATTAATGATAGTAAAGATTTGGTTGTTCTAGTTGTTGATATTTTTAATTTAAGCAAAGATATTGAACTTTTTAGTCGCTATTTATCTAATGATATTATTTTAGTTATGACCAAAAGGGATTTACTTCCAAAAAGTATTCGTGACGAGAAACTGCTTTCCTATATGAATCATTTTGATATCAAAGCCAAAGCGGCTCTTATGATTAGTAGTTTTAAAAACTATCATATGGACGAATTAATGACAATGATTCGAAAATACCAAAAGAGTAAAAATGTCTATATTGTAGGATTAACCAATTCAGGAAAAAGTACTATGGTAAATAAAATCTTGTATAACTATTCTGATAATGAAGAAATGATTACAACAAGTATGTTGCCATCAACAACTTTAAGAGAAATAGAAATTAAATTAGATGAAGCACTAACCTTAATTGATACACCAGGGTTACTCGATGATGGAAACATGACAGAACATGTCGATATCAAAACTTTAAAGAAAATCACACCAAAACATGAAATTCGTCCAATTACTTATCAAGTAAAAGTAGACCAAACAATTTTATTTGAGGATTTAATGCGAATTGATATTAAGTGTAAAAACAGCGTGACAGTTTATGTTGCAAATACAGTTCGTTTAGAAAGATTGTATAAAGATACAGAAAAATTAAAAAACTTAGAACATATTAGTATGTCTGTTGATAAAGATACAGATGTAGTGATAGCAGGCCTTGGATTTGTTCATTTTAAAGAACCATGTGAAATAGAAATTTATGTTATTAAAGGTACTTTAATTTATACAAGAAGACCATTAATTTAAAGAAAAGAGGAAAACCCTCTTTTTATTTTTGACGTGTTAATGTATAATAGTAGTATCATAGGAGGGGTATGCTATGCTAGGAAAGATTATTGGAATTGATGATAATACAGTTATCATAAAATTAAATATAGAATTGGATAAATTTCAAAATATTATTAATAACCATGTGATTATGGAAGAACCAGAGAGACGTTATATTGGAGAAATAATAGACATTAAAGATGGAATTGGATATATTAGTTTGCTTGGAGAAATGGTGAATGAAGAGTTTGTATTTGGTGTTATTAAGAAGCCTTCTTTTGCAGCAACGGTAAAATTAATTTCAAAAGAACGAATTCCACTTATTATCGGACTTCCAAATTATCAAGAAAATAAAGATTTGGTAATTGGAGAAAGTGCGATTTATGATGGCGTAAAAGTAGGAGTGAATGTCAATCAATTTTTTAGCAATCACTTTGCCATATTTGGAAGCACAGGAAGTGGAAAATCATGTAGTGTCGCTCGTATTTTACAAAACTTATTTGAAAAAAGAAGCTCTATTGCATATCGCTCTAGTATTTTTATCTTTGATGCTTACGGAGAATATCATTCAGCGTTTAATCGATTACACGATATTGCTCCAGAAATTAGCTTTAAATCTTATACAACCAACACAAAATTTAGTGAAACTGAAATCATTAAAATCCCATTATGGTTACTAGACACAGATGACATTGCTATTTTATTAAATGCCGAAAAACCATCACAACTACCAATTATTGAGCAAGCACTAAAATTAGTTACCATATTTGGTCGAGAAGAAGAAATTGTTATCAAACATAAAAACGATATTATTGCTCGCGCTATTTTAGACATTCTTGCAAGTGGAAGACCACCAGCTCAAATTAGAGACCAAGTATTTTCTGTATTAACTACTTATAATACCAAAGAGCTAAATCTAGAAACTCCAATTTATCAACCAGGATATACAAGACCATTAAAACAGTGTTTGCTAATTGACGCATCAGGGAAAATTCGTGAAATGGAATTACTAACTTCTTTTATGCAAACATTTTTGAACGATGACTTAGAACTAAAAATGCCAGATGGAACATTCAAATATGAATTAAAAGATTTAAAAGATGCCTTTGATTTCGCACTCATTGCAGAAGGAGTTTTAAAAAGTGATAAAGTATATGATGATGCCAATGTATTAAAAGTTCGCTTGCATTCATTAGTGAATAGTGATTATGCCGTTTATTTTGATGTGAAAGATTACATTTCAAGAGAACAATATATAAGAAGTTTATTAACGTCTTATGAAGGAAGAAAAGCACAAATTATTAATTTTAATATCAACTATGTTGATGATAGATTTGCGAAAATAATAACAAAAGTTTACTCTAAATTATTGTTTAATTATGCCAAAGATATGGAAAAAAGAGCAACCTTACCATTCCATATTATCTTAGAGGAAGCCCATAGATACGTTCAAAATGATAATGATGTTTCATTACTAGGATATAATATTTTTGACCGAATTACAAAAGAAGGAAGAAAATATGGAGTTCTTTTAGGTCTTATTTCACAGCGACCAGGAGAATTATCTGAAACCTGTTTATCACAATGTAGTAATTTCTTAATTTTTAAAATGTTACATCCACTTGATGTAGAATACATTCAAAAAATGGTTCCAAATATTACAAATGAAGTCGTGAAAAGACTTAGAATATTACAACCAGGAACTTGTATCGCCTTTGGGAATGCCTTTAAAATACCTGTTTTAATCAAATTACAAATGCCAAATCCAGCACCTGCAAGTAATAGTTGCGATATCAGTGGAGTTTGGTTTATCGAAAGAAGAAGTGCTTAAACTTCTTTTTTCTATGTAAGATAAATTGACGAACAAATGTACTTTTGCTATACTAGAAATATTGTAAGGAGGTATCCGTATGCCAAAAATAGTACGAATGGAAGATATCATTGATATTGTTGGTATGAGTAATTATATAAAAGCATTAGAATTTAATATTGACGACTTAACATATTTAGGTTGTGAACCTTCTGGAAGTAAATTGGTACTTTTTAATTTTGAGTATATAGAAAAAGACAAACATTTAATTACTTTGTTTGTAGATGCAGATAAAAATGTAAAAGAGGTAAGATGTGATTGCTCTCATTTTGATGCACTAGAATATTGTCCCCATGTAGCCCTTGTCATCATGTATTTTTTAACAAACGAAGAATTGGTAGACCAAGGATTAAGTGTTCTAAAAAATCGTTATGATAAAGAATTTAATCATTACTTATTTTCCAAAATGGCTTTAAAAAAGAAAAAGAAACAACTTGAAATGGAAATTCTTTTAAGACCTTCTAGTTTCCGAAATAAATTCGAATATGAACTAATTATAAAAATAGGACAAGATAAAAAATATGTTTTAAAAAAGCAATTAGAAGAATTTTTAAATAATTATCCAGAAGGAAATGAAAAAATAGAATTTGGAAAATCGTTTCTCTATTCTTCTGAAGATTATTTTTTTTCAAAAGAGGATGAGAAAATTGTCGACTTTTTAAAATTTTATGTAGATAGTCAAACCATCAATAGAAGTTATTATGGATATTATGGTACCAATAAAGTCACTTCAATTGTACTATCAGGAAAATCTTTAAAAGAATTTTTAAAACTATTAGAAAATCACCCATTTAAAATAGAAGAAGGATATCATACTCGTTCCTATTCACAGATACAAGCAGATTATCCATTTAAAACCAATATGGATGAAATAAATGGGGACTTACGTGTTGTATTTCACTATGAAGAAATAAAACCATTAACAGAAGACTATGAATATTTTATGGATGAAAATGCTTGTTATCATATTGATTCTGAAAGTGCAAGCTTTTTAAAACTGATTGTTACCAATCATAAACAACAACTATTATTTAAAAAAGAAGAATATAAAGATTTCTCAAGTACAATCTTACCTAAAATTTATGGTATTAATTCTAATATCAAAATGAGTGGGGAAGTAGAAGAAAAATTTATTTTAGAAAAACCAAATGTCAAATATTTCTTTGAGAAGAAAAGAAATATCATAGAAGCCCATCTTAAACTTTTTATTTCAAACTATGAATGGGATTTATTTGAGGAAGCACCAATCTATGTTATGAAAGATAAAAATCAGGAGCAAGAATGGATAGAAGAACTTATCCATCACCATTTTATATTCAATGAAAAAAAACAAGTATTTGAACTTTCTTTGGAAGATGACATTGTAACGTTTTTAGAAACTGGATTAAAAGCCTTAACAGAACACTATGAAGTTTATGTTTCCAAAGATTTAAAAGACATCAAAATTATTAAGAAAACTAGAGTAGAAAGTCAATTTGGAATTGGTAGAGATAACATTTTGTCCTATCAATTTAGTATCGATGGAATTGATAAAAAAGAAATCTCTAATCTTTTAGATGCAGTGAGAATGAAGAAAAAATATTATCGTCTAAAAAATGGCAATTACATGAATTTAGAAGAAAATAAAGATTTAGAAAAAATGGGAAATCTTATCGATGAATTAGAAATAAGAAAAGAAGAATTAAGAAAAGAACAAATTGAAATCTCAAAATATAAAAGTTTACAAATAGAAAGATTAGTAGAAGAAGCACAATTAGATTTTGTAAAACTAGATAACGATTTTGAAGAACTGATTCATAATTTTAGCCAATATAAAAATGCAGAAATTAATCTGCCAAAATCTGACTTAGATATTTTAAGAGATTATCAAGAAATCGGTGTAAAATGGTTAAGTACAATTTCAGCTTGTGGATTTGGAGGAATCTTAGCAGACGAAATGGGACTCGGAAAATCGATTCAAACAATTATGTATATTAAGTCAAAATTAAAGAGAAATAAAGACGCTAAATTCTTAATTGTTGTACCAACTTCCTTGATTTATAACTGGGAAAATGAATTCCAAAAATTTGAAAAGAATATTTCTATTTTACTTGTAAATGGAACCAAACAAAGACGAATGGAATTATTAAAAAAAGAGTATCAAGTACTCATTACTTCTTATGGATTACTAAGACAAGATATTGATAGTTATAAAGAAATTCATTTTGACACTTGCATTATTGATGAAGCACAAAATATTAAAAATCTAAATACAGAAGTTACCAAAGCTTGCAAAGAAATTTATGCAGACATTAAATTTGCGTTAACAGGAACACCAATTGAAAACTCGATTTTAGAACTATGGAGTATTTTCGATTTTATTATGCCTGGATATCTTTCAAACTTATCAAAATTTAAAAAACATTATAATATAAGAGAAATAGAAGAAAATCCAGAACTTTTATATGAATTAAATAAGCAAATTGCCCCTTTTATTTTAAGAAGAAAGAAAAAAGATGTTTTAAAAGATTTGCCTGAAAAATTAGAAAATCAAGTATTAGTAGAATTAGATGAATATGAAAAGAAACTATATATTGGAGAGCAAATGAAAACAAAAGAATTGATTGAGGAAACAATTCAAAAAGAAGGCTTTATGAAAAGTCAAATTTTAATTTTGTCCTTGTTAACCAAACTGAGAGAGATTTGTATTGACCCAAGATTAATTTTGGAACAAGAAACTAAGGTCAGTAGCAAATTAAAAACGTTACTAGAAATTTTAAAAGGTTCTATCTCAAATGGCCATAAGATATTAGTTTTTTCTCAGTTTTCATCTGCTTTAAGTCTAATTAGACAAGAATTAGACCAAGAAAATATCTCTTATTATTATTTAGATGGAAGTACTCCTTCAAAAAGAAGAATGGAAATGGCAAATGCGTTTAATGTTGATGAAACCAGTGTATTTTTAATTTCTTTAAAAGCAGGAGGAACTGGACTGAATTTAACAAGTGCTGATATTGTCATTCATGTTGACCCTTGGTGGAATCCACAAGTGGAAAATCAAGCGACAGATAGAAGTCATAGAATTGGTCAAAAAAATGTTGTAGAAGTGATTAAATTAGTTGCAAAAGGAACAATAGAAGAAAAAATAGTAGAACTTCAAAATAAAAAGAAAAATTTAAGTGAACAAGTGATTGAAGGGGAAGAGAGAGACCAAATCATTTTATCAAAATTAACAGAAAAAGAATTAAGAAACTTATTAGAATCTTAATTCTTTTTGATAATGTAAAAATAAGTATCTAAGAAAAATATCTCTTCTCCTATTTCCTTATAAAATTTGTTTGGATGACTGCTTTCAATTAGAATGATACCTTTAGAATTGAGCAAGGATAACCAAATAGCAATGTTATTTCTACATAATAATTTTGGTTCATTACAGTAGATAAAACTTAGCTTTCCTTTTTCATCATTTTGTAAATCATAAATATTTGTATCATCAGCTGTTTTTAAAACCCCTTTTGGTGTTAACAGACATAAAAATTGAAGTGTTTTTAAAGAGGTATCAAAACTATATACATGGTCATGACTACGTAGATTTTCTGATATTATTTTTTTTCTAAAATTGTCAGAAGATAGCCCAAAACCTTGGTAGGTATTTCTTCGCACCAATTCTTTATCAATAGAATTTAAAACGTCGAATTTTTTTAACAACCAATCAGGAGAAATCAAGTCTTCCTTTTTAGGGTCTCCTGTAATTCTATGAATGACAATATCTGGCCTTAAAAGTTCTAGCTGGTCACAAACAATATCTACATATTCTTCTTTCGTTAAAATAGGAAAAGGATTTTCTAGATAGAGTTGTCCTAATTTGGTATTTTTTAAAACATGTAGCATATGAATTTTAATTCCATTGATATCTAGTTTATTTAAATAACGAATCGTATCTAACATCATTTCTTTGGTTTCATTAGGTAAGCCATTCATGATATGAACAACAACATTGATGTTTCGCTTACGAAGTTCAAAAACCATATGTTCAAAGCACTCTAAAGTATGACAACGATTAATTAATTTTGAAGTTTCTTCATGAATGGTTTGGAGTCCTAATTCAACCGTTAAAAACGTTCTCTTTGATAGTTCTTCTAAATAAGTGAGGCATTCCTCCGTGATGGCGTCAGCTCTTGTAGCGATAGAAAGTCCAACAACATCTTTTAACTTTAAAATTGATTCATACTTTTCTTTTAATGTATCAATATCTGCATAAGTATTGGTATGTGCTTGAAAATATCCAATGTACTTACTGTTTGGCCATTTCTTACTAACTGTATTTTTAACCTGTTCAAATTGAGTGATTAAATCATCTTGTTCATTTCCAGCAAAGTCTCCACTTCCCAAATGGGAACAATAAATGCATCCTCCAGTACCAACTGTTCCATCAATATTTGGACAAGTAAAACCAGCATTTAAACTGACTTTAAAGATTTTTGAGTGAAATTCTTTTTTGTAAAAATAATCTAACGTATGATAACGCTTGTTATTTTCTGTAAAGGGGAATAAATTTTCTTTTCTAGTCCATTTCATATAACAATACCTTTCCAAGAACTTCTAATATAATCATATGATAGTTCGTTTTATTTATTATAAAGAAATTGACACTATTTTGTCAATGATGTGAAAAAATTTTGAAAAAATGATAAAAAATTTCCAAAAACTTTTCTATTTTCTGTGATTTTGATATAATGTACGTGGAGGTTAAGAAAATGAAAAAACATAACTTATTGAAAACACTTGCGATTTTCTTTGTAGTGTTAGTTGCACTTAGTTGGATTATTCCAGTTGGAACATCAACAAGTGGTACTTATGTAGAAGGGACAACTAGTCCAGTAGGAATCTTCCATTTGTTTCGTTTACCATTATTAACGATTGGAACTTTTTTACAATATGGACTTGTATTCTTAGGGATTGGTGGTCTTTATGGAGTATTAAATAGAACAGGTGCTTATGTTCCTTTTGTAAAACGAGTTGCAAATTATTGGAAAGGAAATGAGACATTATTTCTATCACTTGTAATTGGTGGATTTGCGCTTTTAGCATCTTTAACAGCTTTAAGCTTTCCATTATTTATATTAGTACCATTCTTTATCACTGTTATCCTTGTTATGGGAATGAGAAAAACAACAGCATTAGCTGCAACAGTAGGAGCAATTCTAGTAGGATTAACTGGAAGTACTTATGGGTTTAATGTAAGTGGATATATTAATACCTATCTAGAATTAGATGTGAACAATTTAATGTTTACAAAAATTATTCTACTTGTTATGCTTGTAACCTTATTAATTCTTTTTGTAACAAAATATGCAAGAGTTGATTTGGCGATGGCAAAGAAAAAAGAAAAGAAAGTAGAAAAGAAAGAAACAAAAGCTTCTAAGAAAAAAGAAGAAGTGATTGCAAAAGAAGAAAAGGAAGAACCAAAAATTTTATTTTTCCAAGAGAAATATCAGAATAATAAGAGTGTAGCACCTATGATTATCATTCTTTCACTAGCAATCGTTTTATCATTGGTAATGATGTTTAATTGGTATTATGGATTAAAAGTCACTTTCTTCCAAGATATTTATACTTCACTTATGGAAATCAAGATTGGAGATTATCCTTTGGTTTCAAATTTACTTGGAGGTCTATCTCAATTTGGATATTGGTCATATTACGAATTAACGGTTGTATTAATTATTTCTAGTTTATTGATTGGATGGATTTACAGTTTAAAATTTGATGAAATTTTAGATGGATTCTTTAAAGGTGCGAAAAGAATGACAAAAGTTGCATTCTATGCAAGTATTTGTAGTATTTTCTTCGCTGTTATTTTAACAAATCAATCAGGAAATATGTTTGCAACAATTACTAACTATTTATTAAATTTAACCAAATCATTCAACTTCTTTATTACATCAGTTTTATCTTTTATAGGAGGATTCTTCTATAATGATTTCTATTACTTAGTAGGGGAGACAAGACCTTTATTAGCAAGCAAATATGATGCGGCAACTCTACCAGTTGTAGGACTTGCACTGCAATCAATGTATGGACTTGCAATGATGGTATTCCCATCTAGTGTAATTTTGATATCAGGATTAAGCTATTTGGAAGTATCTTATAAAGATTGGTTAAAATATATTTGGAAATTCTTATTAAGTATTTTTGTAGTCATTATGCTTGTATTAATTATTTCTACATTATTTATTTAAAGAGGCAAAAAAGTTGCTTCTTTTCTTTTGGGTATGATATAATGAAATTATAATTGGGAGGTACAAAAATGGCAAAGAAAAAAGAAATAGTACAAGAAGAAATAGAAGAGTTAGAAGAAACAGAATTAGAAGATGACGATTGGGATGAAGATGATGATTACGAAGTAGATGATTCTTATGAGGAAGCAATGCGACTTGAAAAAGAAGCTCGAAAACAACTCAAAGAAGAAGCGATGAAACGTGCATTTCAAAGAGATGATACAATTGGAATTAGAAAAAATTATAATTTTTTACTTGGATATGGAACATTTGTTAGAATATTATTTATAGTAAGTGCGATGATTACTGGAGTATCATATTTGATTCTTGCAATTTCAGAAGAGGAACCACTTTTTTTGATACCTGCAATCATTTTTGTAATTTTTTTACTACTAGCGGGTTACTTAACAGAAGTCTTCTTAAAATGGCTTGCTTATGTTTTGAAAACCTTACATGAAATCAATAAAAAACTAAAATAGTTATGAGAAAAGGTGTGAAATCATCTTTTTTCTTTTAGGAAAGTATGCTAAAATGAAAGGGAAGATAAGGAAGTGAAACAATGGAAATTTTAACTTTCATATATTATTTTTTATTAATAGCGTGGTATATTGGAGTGATGACTTTAATTATTTATTTATACAATCATAATTATAAGCCATATCCAAATAAAATAAGTCAGAAGTATTATGAAGAACTTCCAAGTGATTTGGATGCTGGAGAACTATCAATTTTATTATATCGTAAGATTGAACCACAAGTTTTTACAACTGTAATATTAAGCTTGATAAAAAAAGGGGCTTTAGAATTGAAGTTTTATGAAGAAGATTATCACTTTAAAATTGTGAATGCACCAGGAAGAATTAAACTTAGTCGTTCTGAAGTAGTAATTCAAGATTTTTTAATGTCGATAGGAAAGATGGGCGAATTTTCTTTAAAAGAAATGGCTATATTTTGTGGAACTAAAAAAGGAGATTCGGAATTTTTATTTCAATTTGATTTGTGGAAAAATGTGTTACGTCGTGAATCTTCTAAAAAAAGGTTTTTTGATGAAAAAAAAGGTTATGCAATGGTAAAACTAGCAAAAAATTTTGGAATATTATTATTGATTGTTAATTTTATAGGTGGATATCATTTATTTACTGGATATAGTACTGTTTTACCAATTCTATTTTTGCCATTCTTTTTTTCAATCTTATACCGAAGAACAGAACATTATAGTGAAGAATATGAGAAATGGATGGCATTTGGAAATTATTTGGACCATCTGAAAGAGTTCCCAGAATCAAAAGAAATTCATGATTTTACAATAAGTGCGATTGTATTAAAAAAAATGAATGCTCTTTATCAATATAAATCAGATGATAAAAGTATTATATTTGCGAATACTTTACATCAAACATTAATGAAATGTTATCGCCATGCTTATTTAAATGGAAACAGGAGTTTTACAAATATATGGAGTTCAAAATAGAGGAGAATGTATATCCTGTAGAGATTATTAGAAAAAAAAATAAGAATACTTATATTCGGGTAAAAAGTGGAAAAATTATATCTGTTACCACAAATAGATGGGTATCAGAAAGGCAAATCGAAAAGTTATTAAAAGAAAACGTCGAGGCTTTAAAAAAGATGCTAATAAAATGTCAAAAAGAAGATGATAAAAAAGAGAACTTTTATATTTTAGGAACAAAGTATGATATAATTATTGTGTCTGGAATAGATAGTATAGAAATTTCTGGAAATAAAATATTTACTCCAACCAAAAGAAAATTGGAATTATGGTACAAATCAGAAATGAAGAAATTATTTGAAGAACATTTGATGTTTTGGTATGAAAAATTTGAAGAATCTATTCCTAATCCCAAATTAAAAATTAGAACGATGAAAACAAGGTGGGGAGTTTGTAATATCAAAGATAATTCAGTTACATTAAATAGTAGATTAATGGAATATGATAGTACTAAACTAGATTATGTAATCATCCATGAATTATCCCACTTTAAACATTTTAATCATTCTAAAGATTTTTGGGCACTTGTATCAAAATATTGTCCAAACTATAAAGAAATAAGAAAAGCCTTAAGAGAAGAGTAGGTGAGAAGATGTTGAAAAAAATGAGTAATATTGTCCTAATTTTTGTCTTGATTATCCCTTATTTTATTTTGCCAATTATGGTAAGTGCTGGAGAAAAAGAACTTGAAAATAAAACATTAGCTGAAATACGGCAAGAACTTGTGGATTATGAAAAGAATTTGGCAGAAAATGAAGAAAAAGAGAGACTAACTCAAGCAGAAATTGATAAAATTACAAATTCTATTACAGAAAATACAAAAACGATTGAGCGTCTTAGCGATGAAATGATTGAACTTCAAAATGAAATTACACAAGCTGAAAAAGATATAGAAGAGAAAGATAAAGAAATAAAAGAAATTATAAATTTCTTACAAGTCGCAAGTGGAGAGTCTGCCTATTTGGAATATGCATTTGGAGCAAAAGATTTCACTGATTTTATATATCGTATGGCTATTTCAGAACAATTATCTTCTTATAACGAAGAATTGGTAGATGAGTATAATTCATTGATTGAAAATAATAAAAAGAAGAAAAAAGAAAAAGAGGAAAAACAAGAAAATTTAAAAAAAGTTCAAACAGAATTAGCTACTCAAAAAAATAAATTAGGAGAAGAGCTTAAAACGACTTCGGCAGCTAGCTTAGATATCAACGATGAGATAGAAGATGTGAAAAAGATAATTCAATATTATGCAGAAGAAGTCGGATGTAATGAAAATGAAACAATCGGTCAATGCTTAAATAGAAAACAAACTTTACCAATAGGAACAGAATTTTATCGTCCAGTTGTAAGTGGAAAAATTACAAGTGAATTCGGAAGCCGTTGTTATTGGCTAGGTGGAAAATATAAATGTGACTTTCACGGAGGAATTGATATGGCGCAATCAGGAAGTGCAGTGCCTGTATATGCAGCAGCTCCAGGAATTGTTATAGGGCATACTGACCGTAGTTCTTGTGGTGGAAATATGGTTTATGTTATCCATAATATTAATGGAAAGAAATATACAAGTCTGTATGCTCACCTTAGACAGATTACAGTAAAAGACAAACAGGTCGTTACTATGGATACACAAATAGGAGTTATGGGTGGAAATCCAGCGACTGAATATTGGGATGAATGTTCAACAGGACAGCATTTACATTTTACTTTAGCAAATGGACATTATAGAGTAGATTATATGTATTGGAGTCAATTCGAAGCTCATATGTTTAATCCACGAATTTTATTAAATGCACCACCAACTGGAGGTTCTTTCTCAAATCGTTTTAGAAAGTACTAAAATATATTGACAATAAAACATTTCTTTGTTATTCTATTTATAGACACAAAGAGTGTTTTTTTAATGGAAAAAACATAAAATTAAAAAGTAGGTGAAGATATGAAAAAAATAGCTAGATTTTTCATTGGTGTCAAAAAAGAAATGGGTAAAGTAAGATGGCCTAACAAAAAAGAAATGCTTACATATTCTATTGCAACAATCTCATTTATTCTTATATTCGGATTATTCTTTGGACTAACAGATTTCATATTTGCAAGTTTAAGGACGATTTTTAGCTAATGCAAAAAGAATGGTATGTTGTTAATACTTATTCAGGACATGAGAATAAAGTAAAAGAAAAATTAGAGATGCGTGCAAGTTCTATGGGGCTAGAAGATTATATTTTTAGAGTTGTAGTTCCAGAAGAAACGGTGATAGAAAAAGACAAAAAAACAGGGGCAGAAAAAGCCAAACAGAAAAAAATGTTTCCAGGATATATCTTGGTAGAAATGATTATGACAGACGAAGCTTGGTTTATTGTCAGAAATACTCCAGGAGTAACTGGATTTATTGGTTCTTCTGGAAAAGGAGCTAAACCATTTCCACTTACTCCAGCTGAAGTTGATAACATTTTAAATAGTATGGGTATGAGTCGTATTGAAATAGGAGAAGGCCTTAAAATCGGAGATAGTATTAAAGTTATTGGTGGACCATTTGCTAATATGTATGGAAAAGTAAAGAACTTAGAAACAGGGAATGGTACAATCGAAGTAGTTTTAGACTTGTTTGGGCAAGAAACTATTGTTGAATTAGAACTATCAGAAATTGAACAAGCATAGTTTACAAAAAAGTAAAATTGTGCTATTATGGAATGGCTATATTGATTTATTCATATAGATAAAACAAGTGGGAGATTAAAATGCGGATATCATTATGACCACTCGCGAAAAAAATATAGGAGGTGTTTTTCGTGGCAAAAAAGAATGTAACAAAAGTTGTTAAATTGCAAATCCCAGCAGGGAAAGCTACTCCAGCTCCACCAGTAGGAACTGTATTAGGACCAGCTGGAATTAATTTACAGGAATTCTGTACAAAATATAACGATGCAACAAAAGATAGGATGGGAGATATTTTACCAGTTGAAATTTCTATTTATGAAGATAGAACATTTGACTTTGTAATTAAGACTCCACCAGCAGCTTTCTTGATTAAAAAGTATGCAAAATTAAAATCAGGTTCTGCAAAAGGATCTAAAGAAACTGTTGCAACATTAACAAACAGTCAAATTAAAGAAATTGCTGAGATTAAATTGCCAGACCTTAATTGTTATTCTGTAGAAGAAGCAATTAAGATTGTTGAAGGTACTGCCATCAACATGGGCGTTAAAATCGAAGGATAATAAATACATAGGGAATACCTATGTGGGAGGAAATTAGTCCGCATATACCACATAAGGAGGTAAAAAAATGAAAAAAGGTAAAAAGTATGTAGAAGCTGCTAAAAAAGTAGAAAAGAACAAACTTTATACAAAAGAAGAAGCAATTAAATTAGTAAAAGAAACAGCTGTAACAAAATTTGATGGTTCTGTTGAATTAGCGATCCGCTTAAATTTGGATACTAAAAAAGCAGATCAACAATTAAGAGGTGCTACAGTACTTCCAAATGGAACAGGAAAAACTAAAAAAGTTTTAGTAATTGCTAAGGGAGAACAAGCTAAAGCAGCAGAAGCAGCAGGCGCTGATTATGTTGGAGAAATGGACATGATTACCAAAATCGAAAAAGAAAATTGGTTTGATTTTGATACTATGATCGCAACTCCTGATATGATGCCAGCTCTTGGTAAATTAGGGCGTGTTTTAGGACCTAAAGGTTTAATGCCAAACCCTAAAACAGGAACTGTTACTATGGATGTAGCAAAAGCAGTAGAAGATGTTAAAAAAGGACGTGTAGAATATCGTACTGATAGTTATGGTAATGTACATGTTATTATTGGAAAAACATCATTTGATGACAGCAAATTAGTAGAAAATTTAAATGCTTTCGTATCATTAATTATCAAAACAAAACCATCTGTTGTTAAAGGAACATATATTAAAAATATATCAGTTTCATCAACAATGGGTCCTGGAATTAAGATTGATACAAATAGTTTTGACATTTAGTAATAACTATGTTATACTATAGTCGCTTTTGAAAAAGGAATAAATACCGTAGACAGTAGGAGCTTTAAAGCTTAATATTTCCTACCGAGGAAGTTTTTAAAACAAAAAGAGTCTTACGGTAAAGTGTAGACTCTTTTTATACGGTATTACACAAAATAGAGGAGGTGTAATATGGCAAATCAAAAGATCTTAGATCAAAAACAAGAGATCATCAATGAAATCAGTGATAGAGTAAAAGAATCATCAAGTGTTGTATTTTTTGAATATCATGGATTAACAGTTACTGAAACAAATGAGTTAAGAAGAAAACTTAGAGAATCAGGATCTGATTTTAAAATCTATAAGAACACTTTAGCACGTCGTGCTTTAGACGCTCTTAAAATCACAGCTTTAGATGAAGAACTAAATGGGCCTAAAGCTATCGCTTTTGGAACAGATGCAGTTGCTCCAATTAAAATACTTAATGACTATGCAAAAGAACATCCAGCTTTGGTATTAAAAGTTGGAATTGTAGATGGAGAAGTAGCTGATGAAGCAATGTTAAAAAAACTTGCAGCTATCCCATCAAGAGAAGGTTTACTTACTATGTTTGCAAGTGGATTGTTAGCAATTCCAAGAGATTTCTCAATCTGCTTAGATTTACATAGCAAAAATTTAGAAGAAAAATAATTTAAAAGGAGGAATATAAAATGGCAAAATTAAGCGCAAAAGAAATTATTGATTCACTAAAAGAAATGACACTTTTAGAAATTAAAGAAGTAGTAGATTTAATGAAAGAAGAATTTGGTGTAGATCCAAGTGCAGTTGCAGTTGCTGCTGCTCCAGCAGGTGCTGCTGCTGAAGAAGGACCAAGCGCAGTAGATGTAGTTCTTGCAAATGCTGGTGCTAACAAAATTGCTGTTATCAAATTAGTTCGTGACATTACTGGTCTAGGATTAAAAGAAGCTAAAGATTTAGCTGATAATGGTGGAGTTGTAAAAGAAAAAGCTACTGCTGATGAAGCTAATGAATTAAAAGCTAAATTCGAAGAAGCTGGCGCTACTATCGAATTAAAATAATTACAATCATAAATGGTTTTAGCCTATACTAATTTAGTATGGGCTTTCGCCGTATATAAAAGGAGTTATTATGTCATATTATTTTTCAAATGATGAAAGTGTAAAAACAAATAAAAAAGACCATCAAGTAAATATTGCAGGATTGTCGTTTATTTTCACAACAGATAATGGAGTATTTTCAAAAAAAGGATTGGATTTTGGAACAAGGACATTATTAGAAACTTTGCCAGAATATATCAATGGAGAAATATTAGATTTTGGATGTGGATATGGAGCAATTGGAATTTTTCTAAAAAAGAAATATCAATGCGAAATTGATATGGTTGATATTAATAAAAGAAGCCTGGCATTGGCATCAAAAAACGCTTCCAAAAATAGTGTGAATGTGAATATATTTGAAAGCAATATTTATGAAAATATAAAAAAAGAATATGATTTTATTATTACCAATCCACCAATACGAGTAGGAAAAAAAATATTGTATCATATTTTAATGGAAGCAAAAGAACACCTGAAAGACAAAGGAGAACTTTGGCTTGTTGTTCATAAAGATCAAGGCGCTAAAACATTACTAAAAGATTTGAACCAAATATATGATGCAGAGCTAATTATAAAAAATAAAGGTTTTTATGTAATTTGTGCCAAGAAGCGTTGACAGAATTACATATTTTTGGTAAAATTTTAAATTGGTGGCATGTACTGTTTTTTCGTGCATGCATGCATAGTCAATATAGGTTATAGGGGTGAAAAGAGTGGCTTATACAGTTAAAAAATATGGTGATCACCGTGAAAGACGTAATTACGCAAAAACAAAAAATGCAATTGAACTTGAAAATTTATTAGAAATTCAAAAGAAGTCATATGACTGGTTTATGACAGAAGGAATTAAAGAAGTATTTGATGACATTTTTCCAGTAGAAAGTTTTACTGGAAATTTATCGCTTGAATTTGGAGAATACTCTTTTGAATCACCAAGATATTCAATTAAAGGATGCAAAGAAAGATATGCAACATATGCAGCACCTTTAAAAGTGGCAGCAAGATTGTTTAATGGAGAAACAGGAGAGGTAAAAGAACAAGATATTTATCTTGGAGATATGCCGATTATGACTGATAGTGGAACATTTATTATAAACGGAGCAGAACGTGTTATTGTTTCACAATTGGTTCGTTCCCCTAGTGTTTATTTTGGGAAAGAAGTGGATAAAAAAAATGGAAAACTTGTTATCACTTCACAAATTATTCCAACAAGAGGTACTTGGTTAGAATATGAAACAGATGCGAGAGATGTTATTTATG
Organism: uncultured Mycoplasmatota bacterium; assembly: GCA_947426265.1. Classification (GTDB taxonomy): domain Bacteria; phylum Bacillota_I; class Bacilli_A; order RF39; family UBA660; genus MGBC102946. The sequence goes on from CANEDJ010000019.1 coordinate 19,605, forward strand.
TTCGCATTGACCGTACTAGAAAAGTACCTATTACAACCTTACTTCGTGCTTTAGGTCTTTCTAATGACGAAGATATTTATGATTTATTTGGAGAAGATGATTATTTAACTAGAACGATTGAAAAAGATGCCAACAAAAATACTGATGAAGCTCTTATTGATATTCATTCTAAATTAAGACCAGGAGAACCATCTACTCTAGATAGTGCGAAGAACCAACTTGTTTCTAGATTTTTTGATGCTTTTCGTTATGATTTAGCAAAAGTTGGACGTTATAAATTTAATAGAAAATTAAATGTATTAGATCGTTTGCTTGGGTGTACTTTAGCTGAAGACATCAAAGTAAATAAAGAAGTAGTTGCAGCAAAAGATACTGTTGTAACAAAAGAAATCTTAGAAACTTTAAAACCAATTATGGATCAAGGCTATGGAATAAAAGAGGTATTGGTAAATACTGATTTAGATACTTATAACAAAGTCCAAATTGTAAAAGTATATTCTAAGAAAAATCCAGAGAAAATTGTTAAAATTATTGGAAATGATCAAAGTGCTACAGTAAAACGTTTAACAATTTCAGATGTTTATGCTTCTGTATCTTATTACTTAAATTTACTTGAAGGAATAGGATCTTATGATGAAATTGACCATTTATCAAATCGTCGTGTTCGTCAAGTAGGAGAATTATTACAAAACCAATTTAGAATAGGAATTAGTCGTATTGAGAGAGTTATTAGAGATAGAATGTCAACTCAAGAAATCACAGAAGTAACTCCAAAATCATTAATTAATATTAGACCATTAACTGCTTCCATCAAAGAATTCTTTGGAAGCAGTCAGTTATCACAATTCATGGACCAAACAAATCCAGTAGCGGAGCTTACAAACAAACGTCGTTTATCAAGCTTAGGGCCTGGGGGACTTTCTAGAGATCGTGCTGGAATGGAAGTTCGTGACGTTAATCCATCGCACTATGGTAGACTTTGTCCGATTGAATCTCCAGAAGGACCGAACATTGGACTTATTACCTCTCTAGCTAGTTATGCGAGAGTAAATGATTATGGATTTATTATGACTCCATATCGTAAAGTGGATAACAAACATTTGACAGATGAAATTGTTTATATGACAGCTGATGAAGAACTAGAGCATTATATTTCACAAGCTACAGTAAAAGTAGATGATGAAAATGTAATCGTTCCAGAACGTGTACCAGTACGTTATCGTGGAGAAAACTTAATTGTCAATTCTGAACAAGTAGATTATATAGATGTCTCTCCACAACAAGTTGTTTCAATAACAACACAAGGAATTCCATTCCTAGAACACGATGATGGAAAAAGAGCATTGATGGGTGCTAACATGCAACGTCAAGCAATCCCATTATTAAAAGCAGAAGCTCCGCTTGTTGGAACAGGTGTAGAAGCAATTGCTGCAAGAGACTCAGGAGCAGTTGTGATTGCAAAAGCAACAGGAACAGTAGACTATGTTGACTCTAAAAAAATTATTGTTAAAACAATGGGTGGAATGGATACATATTACTTAAATGGATTTGAAAGAAGTAATGCAGGTACTTGTTATCATCAAGTTCCAATCGTAAAACTTGGCGATAAAGTAGAAAGAGGAGAAGTCATTGCTGATGGACCATCTACTGAAAAAGGAGAAATGGCACTTGGAAGAAATGTTGTAGTAGCATTTATGAACTACAATGGATATAACTATGAAGATGCTGTTATTTTAAATGAAAGACTTGTAAAAGATGATGTTTATACATCAATTCATATTGAAGATTATCAAATCGAATGTCGTGATACCAAACTAGGACCAGAGGAATTTACAAGAGATATTCCAAACGTGAGTGAAGAAGCGCGTAAAAACTTGGATGATAATGGTATTGTTAGAATTGGTACTGAAGTAAAAGATGATGATATCTTAGTTGGAAAAGTGACTCCAAAAGGAATGGCAGAATTAACAAGTGAAGAAAAATTGTTACATGCAATTTTTGGAGAAAAAACAAGAGAAGTAAGAGATACCTCTTTACGCGTTCCACATGGTGGAGAAGGAATTGTTCATGATGTAAAAATCTTTACCAAAGAAGATACAGATGAACTCCCAGCAGGTGTATCAAAGATTGTACGTGTTTATATTGCTCAAAAGCGTAAGATTAGTGTTGGAGATAAAATGGCAGGTAGACATGGTAACAAAGGTGTTATTTCCCTTATTTTACCAGAAGAAGATATGCCATATTTAGAGGATGGAACACCAGTGGATATTTTGTTAAACCCATTAGGAGTACCAAGCCGTATGAACATTGGACAGATCCTAGAAATGCACTTAGGAATGGCAGCTAAAGAACTAGGAATTTATGTAGCAACACCAGTATTTGATGGTGCTAGTCGAACTGAAATTATTGATGCTTTAAAAGAAGCAAATCTACCAGAAGATGGAAAATTCCAACTTTATGATGGACGTACAGGAGAACCGTTTGATAACCGTGTCAGTGTGGGAGTTATGTATATGATTAAACTTCACCACATGGTTGATGATAAATTACATGCTCGTTCAACTGGACCATACTCTCTAGTAACACAACAGCCTCTAGGAGGAAAAGCGCAATTTGGTGGACAGAGATTTGGAGAAATGGAAGTTTGGGCCCTTTATGCATATGGTGCTGCGCATGTACTTCAAGAAATGATTACGATTAAATCAGATGATGTAGTAGGTCGTGTGAAAGTATATGAAGCATTGGTAAAAGGACAACCAATTCCAACATCTGGAATTCCAGAAAGCTTTAGAGTATTAATCAAAGAATTCCAAGCATTAGGTCTTGATATTACCGTTTTAGATAAAGAAGGTAACTTCCAAGAATTAAAAGACTTAGAAGAAGATGATAAAGATGGTTTTGAGGATAGAACAGAAGCCCCAAAATCAATTGATGTAAATGTTGTCGAAGGAGATGCAGCAGATGGGCATGTTGGTTATGATGATGATTTAGATGCTGACTCTGATGATATCGATGATGATTATGAAGAAGAATTTGAAGACAATTTAGAAGAAGCAGATGAAGATTTTGATGAGATGGAGGAGGAATAACAATGGATGTAAATAACTTTGAAGGGTTAAAAATAGCAATTGCCTCTCCAGAAAAAATAAGATCTTGGTCTTATGGGGAAGTTAAAAAAGCAGAAACAATTAACTATCGTACTTTAAAACCAGAACGCGATGGATTATTCTGTGAAAAAATATTTGGTCCAACAAAAGACTTTGAATGCTCTTGTGGAAAATATAAAAGACTTCGTTATAAAAATATTGTCTGTGACCGTTGTGGAGTAGAAGTAACTCGTTCAAAAGTTCGTCGTGAACGTATGGGACATATTGAGTTAGCTACTCCTTGCTCTCACATTTGGTTCTTTAAAGGAATACCATCTCGTATGGGATTGGTGCTAGATATGTCTCCTAGAGATTTAGAGGAAGTATTATACTTTGTATCTTATGTTATTCTTGACCCAGGAGCAGCTCCTTTAGAGAAAAAACAAACTATTAGTGATAAAGAATACCGTGCTTATTATGAAAAATATGGAAGTAGTTTCAGAGTAGGTATGGGAGCAGAAGCTATCAAAGAATTGTTAGAGGAAGTAGATTTAGAAAAAGAAGTAGCAGATATAAAAGCAGAGATCGAATCTATCAAGGATTCTAGTAGTCAAAAAAGAATTCGTTTAATCAAACGTTTGGATGTATTAGATGCATTTTTGGAATCTGGAAACCGCCCAGAATGGATGATTTTAGATGCCCTACCAGTCATTCCACCAGAACTTCGTCCAATGATTCAATTAGATGGTGGAAGATTTGCTACATCTGATTTAAACGATTTATATCGTCGTGTAATTAATCGTAATAATCGTCTAAAAAAATTAATGGATTTAGGTGCTCCAAGCATCATTATTCAAAATGAAAAACGTATGTTACAAGAAGCTGTAGATGCTTTATTTGATAATGGTAGACGTGGAAGAAATATTACAGGAGCTGGAAATAGACCTTTAAAATCTATTAGTAGTATGTTAAAAGGAAAACAAGGACGTTTCCGTCAAAACTTACTTGGAAAACGTGTTGACTATTCAGGTCGTTCTGTTATCGTTGTAGGACCATCTTTAAAAATGTATGAATGTGGAATTCCAAAGGAAATGGCGCTTGAACTATTTAAGCCACATGTTATTAATGGGCTAGTTACAAAAGAGATTGCAAGCAATATTAAAGCAGCCAAAAGAATGATTGAAAATCAAGATGAGAGAGTATGGGATGTTGTAGAAGAAAAGATAAAAGAGCATCCAGTCATGCTAAACCGTGCGCCAACTTTGCATAGACTTGGTATTCAAGCATTTGAACCAAAATTAATCGGCGGACGTGCAATCAGACTTCACCCATTAGTGTGCGCAGCGTTTAACGCTGACTTTGATGGAGACCAGATGGCAGTTCACGTACCAATTAGTGAAGAGGCACAAGCAGAAGCAAGAATTTTAATGTTAGGTGCAAATAATATCTTGTCACCAAAAGATGGAAAACCAATCGTTACTCCAGGACAGGATATGGTATTAGGAAACTACTATATTACAATGGAAAAAGCAGGACATGAGGGAGAAGGAAGAGTTTTCAAAGACCCAGATGAAGCATTAATGGCTTATGAAAGAAGAGAAGTGGATTTACATACTCGTATTGCAATTCCAGTTCGTGCTTTCCGTCATAAAATATTCCCAGATTGTTACATGGATCAATATTTGGTAACAACAGTTGGAAAGCTTAAATTTAATGAGATATTTCCAGACTCTTTCCAATATATCAATGATGGAAGTGTTGAAAATATTGAAAAGATTACACCAAGCAAATACTTTATTGCTAGAGGGGAAAACATTCCAGAAAAAGTAAAAGAGATGCCTTTGGTAGAAGCATTGAACAAAGGAAAATTAACAGCTTTAATCGCTCAAATCTATAAACGCTATCAAACAACAGAAACATCTGTTATGCTTGATAAATTAAAAGACTTAGGATTTAAATATTCTACTTTATCAGGAATTTCAATTGCAATTAGCGATATCAAGGAAAGTGAAATTAAGCCACAAGTCTTAAAAGAAAGTCAAGACTTGGTTGACCAAGTAAATAAACAATTTAAACGTGGATTGATTACTGATATGGAACGTTATGAAAAAGTAATTGATATTTGGACAGAAGCTAAAAAACGCATTAGTAAAGAGCTAGAACAAATGATGAAAGAGGATCGAGATAACTCAATTGCGATTATGATTAATAGTAAAGCTCGTGGAGACATTGGTTCTTTAACTCAGCTAGTTGGTATGCGTGGACTTTTCGCAAAGCCAAGTGGACTTTCAGAAGAAATCCCTGTAACATCATCATTTAGTGAAGGTGTGACAATTTCAGAATTCTTCTTATCAACTCATGGTGCTCGTAAAGGTGCCGTTGATACAGCGTTAAAAACAGCTGATGCTGGTTACTTAACGAGACGTCTTGTTGATGTATCACAGGATATTATTGTAAAAGAAGAAGATTGTGGAACAGATCAAGGAGTAGTTGTAGAAGCCTTTGTGAATGCAAAAGACAATACAATTATTGAATCTCTTTATGATCGTATTGTAGGACGCTATACAAATAAGCGCATCTTAAATCCAAAAACAGAAGAAGTGTTAGCTGAAAGAAATACCTATATTACAGAACAATTAGCAGATAAAATAATTGCAGCAGGAATTACAAAAGTACCAATCCGAACAGTTCTTACTTGTAAAACAGAACATGGAGTTTGTAGAAAGTGTTACGGACGTAATCTTGCAACTGGTGCTATTGTAGAAACTGGAGAAGCAGTTGGAATTATGGCTGCACAATCAATTGGAGAACCAGGTACTCAGTTAACCATGAGAACTTTCAACACTGGAGGAGTTGCTGGAGACGATATTACACAGGGTCTTCCTCGTGTACAAGAATTGTTTGAAGCACGTAATCCAAAAGGAAAAGCAACCATTTCTGAAATCAATGGTGTTGTAACGAAGATAGAAGAAGATGGTGGAAAGTTTGTCATTAGTGTTCAAAATGATGTTGAAACAAGAGAACATACTTCTAATTATGGCGCAAAATTAGCTGTAGAAAAAGGAGCAGAAGTTCGAGCAGGAGATCGTTTAACACATGGTGCAATTAGTCCAAAAGAATTATTGGTTGTAACAGATCCAATTACAGTTCAACAATATATTTTATTGGAAATTCAAAAAGTATATCGTTCACAAGGTGTTGATATTAGTGATAAACACGTTGAAATTATTGCAAAGCGTATGATTTCAAAGATCAAGATTATCAACAGTGGAGATACTATTTTCTTACCAGGAACAATGGTAAATATTAATGAATTTACAGATGTTAATAAAGGCTTAATTTTAGAAGGAAAAAGACCAGCTACAGGTAGACCAGTATTACTTGGAATTACCAAAGCATCTTTGGAGACGGATTCTTTCTTATCAGCAGCTTCATTCCAAGAAACAACACGTATTTTAACAGATGCAGCAATTCATGGAAGAGTAGACTACTTAAATGGACTAAAAGAGAATGTGATTATTGGAAAATTAATTCCAGCAGGAACAGGTGCTCGTAAGTATAAAGATGCTGATTATGATCTAGAGTTAGATATGTTAAAAGATGAACCTTTAGAAGCATTAGAACAAGAATTAATGGATTAAGGAATACATGATTATTCCAGCAATAAAGAGTGAAAAATAAAATTTTACTCTTTTTAAGTGAGTAAAAGAAAA
>CANEDJ010000020.1:0-25561 GCA_947426265.1 uncultured Mycoplasmatota bacterium
GGACCTTTAGCTCAGTTGGTTAGAGCATCCGGCTCATAACCGGGCGGTCGTAGGTTCGAGTCCTACAAGGTCCACCACTTTTATTTGCAGGTGTGGCGAAATTGGCAGACGCACTAGACTTAGGATCTAGCGCCGTAAGGCATGGGGGTTCAAGTCCCTTCACCTGCACCATTTAGTTTATATACGAACATTGTCTATTATTTGGGTGGGTTCGCTGTTTATAAATCTTTGAAATAGTGTCTGAAAAGATACTATTTTTTTGTTATTCTATTTATGTTGTAACTAATTTAGTATATAATGTTGTTGAGGTGGAACTAATATGTTAGAAAAATATATAAATCTTTTAAGACCAGAAGTAAAAACAATCTTTTCGAAAGACTCATCAGGTCACAATATAAGCCATTTAGAAAGAACGATGAATAATGCTTTATTCTTACAAAAATATGAGGGTGGCGATGAATTAGTTATTGGTGTTTCTGCTTTCTTGCACGATGTTCATAGGATTTTACAAAATGAAAAGGGAAAGTATTGTACTCCTAAAGAGTCTTTACCTATTATTGAGGAGTTATTAAATAAAGTACAATTTCCAGAAGATAAAATCAAAAAAGTGTTACATTCTATTGAGTTTCACGAAATATATAATTGGCATAATCCAAAAAATCAAGTAAATGATATTGAAACTTTAATATTACAAGATGCTGATAATTTAGATGCTATTGGTGCAATAGGAGTTGCTAGAACATTCTCTTATGGTGGTGCTCACGGAGTTGTTATGTATGAGCCAGAAGTTCCATTGAATACTGCTGATGATTATGCAGAAGAAAATGGAGACGATGAGTCAACAATACATCATTTCTATCACAAGTTATTTAAATTAGGCGAAAATATGAATACAAAAACAGCAAAAATATTAGCAGATGAAAAAACAGAGTTTATGAAAAAGTATGTTGATGAATTCTTGAAAGAATGGAATGGGACATACAAAATTTAGAATTGATGTATTATATGTTTAAAAAGAAAGAAGAAAATGTTACAGTAAAAGAAGAAAAACAAAGAAAAAAGAAGTAAAATTATTGTTGATATTTTAAATGAAAATATTACTGTTTCGGAGGCTTTATATAAATTGAAAGTCCTCTTATCAGATAATAAGACTGTTAATGAATGGATAGAGTCAGAATTACTAAGCGTTTAAACTGTTCACTATTTCGCTATCTATATATGGTGCTTTCATCTACATCTATTTTAGGACGCAATAAACTATATATTTTTCACATTCACTAATTTCATTTTTAAATACATGTTTGAATACATTATAAATCGTTTTATTTTTATTCAGCGCTTTCAAAGTTAAAATGAAATAATACTTTTTTGGCTGCCGAATATTTAGAGTACAACAAAAAAAGTAAGTTTCTTTCTTACTTTTGTAACATATTTAATAAATTAATTTTAAACATATCTTTCTCTGAGTGTTCTTTTGAAACCATAACACCTTTAAAAGTAACAAGCTCTGATTGATGTCCCTCAGATAAAATATCTTCTGGTGTCAATGTACTCAGCATCACAATAGACTCTTTCTCATAAACAATATAGTGTAATTTTATATCACCATGGACTTTTGAAAACATTGCATCTGTTGGTAATTTTAATTCATAAGTTTTTGTACCTTTTGCTTTATTTGTAGATACTAACTCTCCAAGAAAGTTTCCTTCTTTTAGCGCAGGATAATATTCAAAATACAATTTTTTATATGCTAACATGTTATATTTTTTTAAAGATCTCTCTAATTTTTTAAACTCATTTTCATTTACATATTCGAATAAAAATGTACCTTTCATATTCTCCCCCTCTTTCTAATAAGCATAAACACTTTGATTCCATCTAATTATACCAAAAAAATATATACATTGTCAATGTGTTCCATTATTAACCATTTCAAACATCAAAAAAGATCGCAAACACGATCTTTTTTTCATAAATTCTATTTAACTAATTGAAAACCTTCTTCAAGCTGGCCTTGAAATTCTTCTTGCTGCTGTGGTTCTCCTTCACCAACTAGCTCTGTTCTGGCTGCTTCTAACGCGGCAATTTGAGCAGATAAATCTCCTTGATCTGCAACTTGCACTTCTTCTTGAACATAAGCTGCGGCTTGAGCTTGTTGCTGTCCTAACCAGTTCTGATAAGCACTCCAAATTTCTGGAAACTGGTTTCTTAATATATCTTCAGGAATATTTTCACATAACGCCAGATTACCCATCAATTGTGAAATTGTATAATTTCCATACACAATATCACTATATTCTTCTTCTACAACTTCGCCTGCTACTGGTTCTCTACCACCATTTAACATTTCTTCTAGCTCTGCTTGTTCTTCTGGTGTCAATATATCTAAAATTCCTTGATCAATCTCATCTAATACAGAGTCATCTTCTGATGGTGGTTGAACAATAACACCAGAATTATTATTCCCAAAATTATTCTCTCCTTGATTATTAGAACCTATTTCTAGCTGGGAATCTTTTGAAAGGGTACTATCCACATCTGAATAATGAATGCCACTTTCACCTACAGTTGTCCATTCAGATGCACCAGGAATTCGATTTAAAATTTCATCAATTTCTTCTTTACTTCCTGTAATAACTTTATCTCCAGTTGTTTTATCAATTATATTGCCATATCCATCCATGTAAACATTAGGATTTGTAATAGTCACTTTACTTTCTTCAGTTACTACAACATTTCCTACTCCCTCTACAAAATCTATTTGGTCACGATGATCTTCCATATAATCTTTATAACCATCATATATAGTCCCTTGGTAATCTTGAGAAGCATCATAAGCACCTTTTGTTTCTGTATCTACAACGATAGGTTGTTCTCCTGGCTTCAAAATAACAAAATCACCATCTTTGTTCACGGTTACTATTCCGCCTTCTTTTTTTGCAAATTCATCAATTACATCTTCAAAGTTCTGACGATTTTCTTTTTCCAATTCTGCTTCAACCTGTGTTTGGACTTTCTTTTCCTCTTCTGTTTCAGGTTGTTTTGATACAGTTTTAACAATTTCTACTTCTACTGGAGTTGTTACTACACCAGTGCCTTTACTTCCTTCACTACTTTGGCTTTTTACTTGACGATTATTATTTTCAATATTTTCTAGAATATCCCATTCTCCTAATTGAACTTTATTCGTTTCCAAATAAGGTAAAACTTGATCTTCTATTACAACTTTATTTCCATCTTGACCTTCAGGTAAAGTTAATAAATATTGAGCATAAGCAGCTACTTCTGAACCCGTATATGTAATTGCTGCATCAAATTTGGAATCTAATTTTCTCATGTATTCTGCCCAATCATCGGAATAGAAAGTTGAAGTTGTATCTGTTAGACAATCATAATTAACGTTATACAAATCCATAATATCTTGGCCAACAACCTCTGCATTATAAACATTTGCTTGTTGATAAATCAATGAAGTTGAAAGCATTCCTAAAGGACCACTACTAGTAGCTGCCACTGGATTTTCTACTCTACTTTTTATTAAAGTGATTAAGCTATCAGATTCTCCTTTTTGATTTTGAATAATTGCTTCTTCATAAGCTTTAATATATTCACTATATTCTTTATTTGATAAGAATTCATAAATGAATGCATTTTCTTCTTTTGTTGTATAAATAGCACCTAAGATATTATTAACTCTGTTAAAATCACTACTTAACTCTTCTTTGTCTGTATCGCTATCTGCTAATAATTTTGTAAAAGTTAATTCGTCCATATCTTCTAAATTAATTGTAATAAGCCAGTTATTTAATTGTTCTGGTGAAACTGCAAGTTTTCCCTCATTACTAAGTTTCATACATTCTTCTTCTGAAACAACTGGAACACCACGTTCCATCACAGCTTGTGCTAACAACTGTAATTTTTCTGTATGAGTTTCTTGATCATTAATATTGAAATTATGATTTTCGTCTACCTCAAATGTTTTTAAATCTATTTCTGTTTGTTTAGGCGAAGTCGTTCCAAGATTGCCTTCGTCCACTTGAGTATGTAAAAATGCCCTATCAATAAAAATTCCTGCTCCAAAAACGATAGCTAAACCTGCTGCTGTACAAAAGATTTTATGTTTTTTTACAAAATTTGCAAACTTACTATTGAGAAATTTATTTTTTGAAGATTGCTTTTCTCTTTTTACTTTAACAGTCTTATTATCATAAGGATTCTTTCCTGTTACAACGAACATTGTTCCATTCTTTAATCTTTCCCAAAATCCTTGTTGTTTTGGTTCTGAAGCGATCTTTTCATCTTTAAGTTCTTGAAAATGAGGATATGCAATATTTTTAAAATAAGCAATATCTTCTTCTTTAAATAATCCATCTGTAATAGAATCTCTAACATAATCTTCATCGTCTAAAATTGATAAAATTTGATCAATTTTAGCATCTGCTTCTGCTAAATTTCCTGCTTCTATTAAGTCTTCTATTTCTGTTTGTCGTGCAGCAAAAGCATAATCATCTGGAATATCTATTGAGGAGGTTGCATTTCTTTCATATATTTTAACCGCCTCAGATACAAATTGATCTTGAAGATAGTCGTCTACAGTATCAGAACTCACCCCTGTTAATATCGCTGTCTTTTTTATAAGAGGAATCAAACGATTCACTTCATTATTAAAAGCACTTCTATCTACAAAAGATCCTGATAAAATATCTGCTTCTAGTGTATCCAATCTTCTTCTTATTACATCTTCTAAATTCATATTTATCGCTCCTTTTTACTCTAAATTTCCCATTTATCAATAATTTGATATCCATTATTTAATAAATAAGTATTATTACAGTTACTAATTTGATAGTCTGTTTTCCCACCTATAATATTTCTTGTTCTGTAACTATAAAGAGTAACGTTTCTTTCTACTGTTACAAGTCCATAAACCGCTTCTCTTTTTGTTGATGTATCATAATCAACAATTACATTTTGAGTTCCATATACAGGTACTTCATGTTGTGCTGTTCTTAAACATTGATATACTGAACTTTCATTTGTTGCAGTTGATTTTTTACTAACAGTTCTTGTTTCCTTTTTATAAATTGTATACAACCTTGCTCCACAATTACCACAAGTTTCAGTTCCTACAGATATTTTTGTATATCTTACAGTACTTGTATTCGTTGGAGTTGAATAAAGCTTAACAAGTCCAGCTGATTGCCATGCCCCATATGTTACATTGCTACTAACACTTCCTGTCGATGTAATAACATAACCATATTCAGCACATTCTTTTTCAGTTCTAGTTCCAATCAATACTTGCTTTTTACCATAAATTGGCTTATTTGGATCTTTGTATGTAACAGTTTTATATCCAATTAATTGATTTTCTTGTTTTTGTTGTGTTACTGTCTTATAACGTTCCTGTCTCAAATTACTTGATGATAATCTATTTTCTGACCAGTCTGACCATGATGACCATTCACCATAACTACTACTAGTAGTTTTCATATATTTACATTGATATTGCTTTGGAGTTGTACACTCTGCTTCATAAGTGGCTTTACTTACTACATTACCATTCTTTCCATAATAAACTCCATTTATATATTTACAAATATATGTTGGGGTTGGTTCATTTTCACATTCTTTTTTATATGTTGACTCACTTACTATGTTACCATTTTTTCCATAATAAATTCCATTTACATATCTACAAATATATATTGGAGTTGGTTCATCTTCACATTCTTTTTTATATGTTGACTCACTTACTACATTTCCATCTTTTCCATAATATTTTCCATTTACATATTTACAAATATATGTTGGAGTTGGTTCATCTTCACATTCTTTTTTATATGTTGATTCACTTACTATATTTCCATCTTTTCCATAATAAGCACCATTTACATACTTACAATAATATTTTTCTTCTAATTTACATTCTTTATCATAAGTTGCTTTATCAACAACGTCTCCATTTGCCCCATAATAAGAGCCATTCACGTATTGACAATAATATTTTCCTGGTTTACAGTTATCACTTACACAATTGTTATTAATTATAATATTGTTATTAATAATTGGTCTAATTATAGTTTCTTTTATAATAGTAGATGGCTGTGATGGATTAATCGTTGGAGATTTTATATCATCTTGATCCTTTTCACAAATTCCAGTTTCACAATAATCATAACATCCCATTACAACTAATAAGTAATTTTCTTGGTTTGTACACTTTAAATTGACCTTCATGATAAATTCTTCATCTTCTTTTGTAATACTTACATAAGATTCTTCTAAATCACATTGATTTCCATCTCTATCAACAAAAGGTAATATAATCTTTTTATCGAGCATTTCTCTTAAAGTCATTGATACTTTATCACCAACATTTTTTGGTAATCTTGGTGTTGTATAATAACTTTTAGCTGCATCTTTCATTGTAATTATATTATCATTAAAAATGCGATCATAAAGTGGCTCTAGTGAACTTAGACTTTCTGTAGACTTTAACTTATCTAAATCGCTCTTACTTGGAAATAAACATATTAAAATAAATATGAACATTACCATTAATAATATTTGAATAATAACACCTTTAATTGAGCTTTTGTCTTTTCTTTCTTCATATTCATACATAACAAATTCCCCCTTCTCAATTTGATTGCGCTATAATACCATAAAACATAAGCTTTGTCAAATTTCGACTTTTTCCCACAAAAAAATTGCCTATGTGACTTAATCATACCATAGTTAAATTTCTTTGTCAATTTTCTAATATCTTATTTCATTAGGAAAAACAACAAATCTTGGATGAAAAAAAGATGTTATTACATCTTTATCTCCATTCTGTTTTTCCTGTATATTCAACACCTTTTAAATTTGGATTCAACGTCCATTTTCTTGGTCCATATTCATAGCTTTTCTCTACATCATAATGAGTATATCTTTTTATTACTTGATTATTCTCTTTTTTAGTTAAACTTGAACATGGTTTTGTATTTGTTTTAGAACTTACAATATCATAGGTTAAATGAAAACGTATAGGCACATAATATATATTTCCTACATTACTATCATTATAAGTATATAAATACCTATCTTTTAAGATATTAGCTCGATTAAATAATACACGATAATCAATTCTATATTCTACATAATTACTATATGATATTGTTTTTGTCTTTAATACTCTAACATCACTAAAATGTTTCTTACTTAACGCCGAATTTTTAAATCTCGTTGTTGTGATTGTATCTTTGGCACTCCACTTAGAGTCATTATACTCATAATTATAAATAGACCCATTGGCTTTTAAATTTTTCCAGGCAGATAAATTAAACGTTTCTTGACCATATGAAATTCGATCAATTTGAACATTCGTAGCTCCTGCTGGTAAAGTAACTGCATATGGATATCTTGAAATATCTGTAGTACTAATTCCAGTATAACCTAAAGTATAAATATATTTACTTGCTTCTTCTACAGGATAATATGTGCACATTTTAGTTGCTACTTCATTCGCAACTAATGTTTTTGTGCGATATTCATAATAAAGCGTTTTCGTTGGTTCTGGTTGCTTTATACATTCTTTTTGATAGGTTGCACTATCTACTACATTTCCATTTTTTCCATAATATTTTCCATTTACATACTTACAGTAATATATTGGCTCTACAATGCATTCCTTTTGATAAGTTGTACTGTCTACTACATTTCCATTTTTCCCATAATATTTTCCATCTACGTACTTACAGTAATATACTGGTTCTACAATGCATTCTTTTTGATAAGTTGCACTATCTACTATATTTCCATTTTTTCCATAATATTTTCCATCTACGTACTTACAGTAATATACTGGTTCTACAATACATTCTTTTTGATAAGTTGTACTATCTACTAAATTTCCATTTTTTCCATAATATTTTCCATTTATATTTTTACAATAATATACTGGCTCAGTTCTAATTGGCCCTTCTTCACAATTAACACAATCATTATTAATTGTAATATTATTGTTAATTATTGGTCTTTCAGTTGTTACAATATTCTTAATAACAGTTGTCTGAGTCGGCTTTGTATTTGTAACTATATTCATATCGCTTTCTTTTTCACATACATCATTCTCACAATATTGATAGCACCCCAAATGCACAACTAAGTAATCTTCTTTTCCTGAACAACTTAAAACTACTTTTAATTCATATTCATCGGCTCTTTTTATAATCTCAACATATGAATTATTCATATCACAATTATTCCCATTTTTATCCTGGATTGATAATAGAAGTTTTTTATCTATCATTTCTCCTAAAGTCATTGATACTTTGTCACCTGTATTTTTTGGTAATCTTGGAGTTGTATAATAACTTTCAGCTGCTACTTTCATATCAAGTAAATTTTCATTAAAAATACGATTTGATAAAACTTGATAATCAATACTATTCCCAGAAATTTGCTTTTCCATATTCTTTATAAATCCCTTTGTAGGAAATAGCCATATTAAAGCAAATATAAATAAGACAAAGAACAAAATTTGAAGTATAATATCAGTTAATACAAAACCATCTTCTCTATTTCTATACATACGCATTCCTCCTAGTTATTTTTATGGTAGCACCTTTTTCACGCTTTTGTCAAACTTTTTTCACAAATTTATCATATTTTATAAAGAAATTCGAACAATTGTGCAACCATTGTTATAATAATAGGTTTTAAATTCTAGTACATATTTATTTCTAGATAAAATTTGTTTTGTCATTTCTCTTAGTATTCCACTACCAATTCCATGAACAATAACAAATATCTCTTGCTTCATTTTCCTATTTTCACCAATAAAATCTAAAACTGCAACTCGTGCTGTTTCCCGATCATATCCATGAAGGTCTAACTTGGGATATTGCTCTATAAAAACAACTTCATTCAAAGTCATGATATACTTTTTTCACTTCTTCTACACTTGGCGCAGAAAAGCGACCTCCAATTCGAGTTACCGATAAAGCTCCTGTTACATTTGAAAGCTTAATTACTTCTTCATAAGGCATATTTTTTGCAATGCCATATGCAAAAGCTCCATGAAATAAATCTCCTGCACCAGTTGAATCTAATGCCTTTACCTTAATGGAAGGCATTATTTTAACTTGATTTTGATATTTATATAGAGCCCCTTTGGATTCTAAAGTTACAACAATATTATTTTTAAAAATAGATTCCATTTTTTTATAAAGATCTATTAAAGTATTTGGCTTTTCATAATCGATTACCATTTCTGTTACTGTCTCTGCAAATTCTTTAGAACAAACAGTATAGTTTACTAGCTTAGACAATTCAATAATTTCTGGTTTTGGCCTGCCTGCATCTATAATACTAATAGCATTAGGATATTTTTTAATCATTTCTTTAGATATTTCTACTTCTTGTCCATCGATTAAAATAATATCTGGCTCAAAATTTAGCTTTATAGAATTCATTTTAACTGTATTAGGACGATACGTAAATACAGTCCTAGAACCATTTTCTTTATTTGCAATAATAAAGCTTGAAGTCGTTTGATGCTCTGAATTAAGTTCTAAATAAGTTGTATTTACACCAATATTTTCAAATTCTTTTTTTATTTTTCTTCCATATTCATCATTTCCTACAACTCCAGCTATAAAAGTTTCCATTCCCCATTTTCCAAGTAAGTATGCTGCATTGCTAGCAGGACCTCCTCCACATTCTACTCTCTCATTCACTCTATTTTTAGTATTTTCTTTAGGAAATTTTTCTAAAGGAATTGTTATATCATAGGCTACATGACCTATACATAATATTTTCATAGTATCACCCTATCTATTATATCATTACTTAAGAAAAAAAAGAAAGAGAAATTTCTCTTCCTAATTTTCCAATTTTTCTTTTACTGCGGCTTGAGCTGCTGCTAAACGTGCAATTGGAACACGATATGGAGAACAAGATACATATGTAAGTCCAATTTTATGACAGAACTCAACACTTGCTGGATCTCCACCATGTTCTCCACAAATTCCTAAATGAATATTTGGTCTTGTTTTTCTACCTTTTTCTACTGCCATCTTAACAAGTTCTCCAACACCAGTTTGATCTAATTTTGCAAATGGATCACTTTCAAATATTTTAACATTATAATAATCATTCAAGAATTTTCCTGCATCATCTCTAGAGAAACCATAAGATAACTGTGTTAAATCATTTGTTCCAAAACTAAAGAATTCTGCTGATTCTGCAATTTTATCTGCGATAATACAAGCTCTTGGGATTTCAATCATAGTACCTACTTCATAAGCAAGTTCTATACCTGACTCATTAATAAGTTTTTGTGCTTCTTCATCTACAATTTTTTTAACAAATAATAACTCATTTTCATCTCCAATTAATGGAATCATAATTTCTGGTTTAACATTAATACCTTTTTTACTAACATTAATAGC
Organism: uncultured Mycoplasmatota bacterium; assembly: GCA_947426265.1. Lineage (GTDB taxonomy): Bacteria > Bacillota_I > Bacilli_A > RF39 > UBA660 > MGBC102946. The sequence goes on from CANEDJ010000020.1 coordinate 10,440, forward strand.
TGCTTCTATCACTGCTCTTGTCTGCATTCTGGCAATTTCTGGATAAGTAATTGCTAATCGGCATCCACGATGTCCCATCATTGGATTAAATTCTTTTAAAGAATCTATTCTTGATTTTAGTGTTTCAAAAGTCATTCCTAATGCATCTGCAAGAGGTCTGATTTCTTCATCTGTATGTGGTAAAAATTCATGTAAAGGTGGATCCAAATAACGAATTGTAACAGTTAAACCATCCATTTCTTCAAATAACTTTTCAAAATCTCCTCTTTGCATAGGAAGAATTTTCTCTAATGCTGCTTCTCTTTGTTCCAAGGTTTCGGCAGTAATCATTTGTCGAACCGCAAATATTCTTTCTTCTTCAAAGAACATATGCTCTGTACGACACAAACCAATTCCTTCTGCGCCAAAAGCTTTAGCTTGAGCTGCATCTCTTGGAGTATCTGCATTTGTACGTACTTGTAATGTTCTAGTGGCATCTGCCCATGACATAAAAGTTTCAAAATCTCCACTAATTTCTGGTTCTACTGACTCTAGTTTTCCTTCATAAACAGCACCTGTTGAACCATCTAATGAAATAAAGTCTCCTTCTTTTAAAATAAGGCCATCTTTAGTTGTGATCGTTTTTGCCTCTTCATCAATTGTCAATTCTCCACATCCACTAACACAGCATCTTCCCATACCACGAGCTACTACTGCTGCATGACTTGTCATTCCACCACGAATTGTCAAAATGCCTTGCGCATCATTCATTCCTTGAATATCCTCTGGTGATGTTTCCAAACGAACTAAAATAGTTGGTCCATTCTTAGATGCTTCACTTACTTCTTCTGCAGTAAAATAAATTCTACCTGCTGCTGCTCCTGGAGATGCTGCCAAACCTTTTGCAATTGCAACTGCTTTCTTCAAAGTTTCAGCTTTAAATGTTGGATGTAACAATTGATCTAATTGCTTTGGCTCTACACGTAAAATCGCTTCTTCTTTAGAAATCATACCTTCTGACACTAAATCTACTGCAACTTTAATCGCTGCTGCTGCTGTCCTTTTTCCGTTCCTTGTTTGAAGCATATAAAGTTTTCCATTCTCAATGGTGAATTCCATATCTTGCATATCCTTATAATGGTTTTCTAAAATATGAGCAACCCTATCAAACTCTTTATATACTTCTGGCATTACAGTTGCTAATGTTTCAATAGATTCTGGGGTCCGAATACCTGCAACAACATCTTCTCCTTGAGCATTAATTAAATATTCTCCATAAAGTTTGTTTTCACCTGTTGCTGGATTTCTTGTGAACGCTACTCCTGTACCACAATTATCTCCTCTATTACCATATACCATCTCTTGAACATTTACTGCAGTTCCCCAACTATATGGAATATCGTTCATTCTTCTATAAATATTTGCTCTTTCATTATTCCAAGAACGGAATACAGCTCCTACTGCTTCCATTAATTGTGCACGTGGATCTTGAGGAAAATCTACTCCAGCTAGCTCTTTATAGACAACCTTAAACTTTTCTGTTACTTCCATCATATCTTCTGCCGTTAAATCAGTATCATAAGAAGCGCCTTTTTCTTCTTTTATTTTGTCCAGTAATCGTTCAAAAGAAGCTTTTGGATATCCTTTTACTACATCTGCAAACATCTGAATAAATCTGCGATAAGAGTCATAAATAAATCTAGGATTCCCAGAAGAAGCCGCAAAACCTTCTGCTACTTCATCATTAAGTCCAAGGTTTAATACAGTATCCATCATCCCTGGCATACTAGCTCTTGCTCCACTACGAACTGATACCAACAATGGATTTTCTTTGTCACCAAACTTTTTACCAGATTTTTCTTCTAATTCTGCAAGTTTCTCAAAGATTTGTTCTTTGATTTGATCACTAATTACCTCATTGTCTTCATAATATTGATTACAAGCTTCTGTCGTAACTGTAAATCCTTGTGGAACTGGAAGTCCAATATTTGTCATTTCAGCTAAATTAGCTCCCTTACCTCCAAGCAAATTGCGCATGTCTTTGTTTCCTTCATGAAAGGCATAAACAAACTTTGTCATCGAATCCCTCCTTGTATTGTTTATACAATATTAGTATAACAGATATTTTTTCTAGAAACAAGAAATTTATCTTACAAATTATTTTCGAGCTTTTAAAGCTCTAGGATGATGTTCTAAGTAACTCTTTCTAAGGCTTTCATTTGAAACATGAGTATAAATCCCAGTCGTTTCCAAATTTTCATGCCCCAATAATTCTTGAACAGTTTTTAAATCTGCACCTTCATTTAATAAATGTGTAGCAAATGTATGTCTTAACATGTGAGGATGAACATGAAAAGATAATGAATTTTTTTTAATAATTTGATCTAAAATATATCGAACTCCTTGTGGGGTCAGTGGCATTCCTTTATTGTTTAATAATAAATATTCAGAGTCTTGCTCTTTTAGGAAAGAAAAACGGACCTCTAAATATTGCTCTAATTTTTCCTTGCAAACATTTCCATACAAAACAATTCTCTCCTTGTTTCCCTTTCCTGTAATATAAATTTTCTGCTCATTTTTTTTTATATCAACCATTTTAATAGAAACTAGTTCACTAACACGCACTCCAGTCGAATATAAAAGTTCTAATAACAAACGGTCTCTAATTCCAATAGGTGTTTTGAAATTTGGACTCTCTAATAATTTCTCTAAATCTTGATAATATAGAAATTTTGGAAGTTTTTTTTCTATTTTAGGATTTGAAATTAGTAACATAGGATTATCATCAATAATATGCTTTGCTTTTAAATATTTAAAAAAACTTCTTAATGTACTAATATGTCTACAAACGGTCTTATTTTCATATCCCTGATTGTGCAAAAATAAAAGATATTTTCTTAAAGTATCATAATTACATCTTGAAAATTTTAAAGTTTTTTGATCATTTAAAAACTTCAAAAATTGTTCTAAATCCTTTTGATATCCAATTATTGTATATTGAGAATACTTTTTTTGCTCTTTAATATAATTTAAAAATTCTCTAATTTGATCTTCCATTTTCTCACTACCTTTTTTTCATCATAACATATTTTACAGTTAAAAAAAAGAAGAAAAACTAAACTTTTTTCTTCTGATATGAAGATTGATCTTTGCTTGAATTCATCTTACTTTCTAACAATTTATTTGCACTTCTAATTTTTTCTAAATATGTCAATTCTAAAAAACCAGGTTGTTTTTCCAATGCATCAATTTGTTCTTGAGTAATAGGAGTTAGTGTTCTCTCGTACCATGGAACCAATGTTATACCTAAAATTGAAAGAATGAAATCTTCCTTCTCTATTTTAGATAAACTACTAAAATAAGAGTGATCTTCCAAATAGCAAAGCTGAACTTCAGATATTAAATCAAATGGATTGATAGAAGCAAAATAATTTATTTTCCGTTCTGGACAAACACTTGCGATTACTGACCTCAGCATACAATTATAACTATTTTTTGATACAATCATTCCACGAATTGGTTTATAAGCTGTAAATGTATCTATTAAATAGTATTCGGCAGAACGAAAAGCATCTTGTTGTTCCCTATCTAAACAGGATTCATTCCTTAAATAATCATAAATAAATCCAAATGCTCTTTCACCAAGTAAATTATTTTCTGCTAAATAAGCATAAAAATCTGGATCATGAATATAAGAAAGTAAACTATTATAAAAATCTTTCCATATTTTTTCACGACTAATTTGACTTGAAACTAATTTTCTAAGTTCTTTGCTTGATATGTTATTTCTAACCAAATACTCCGAGAACCGTTTTTTATATTGTTTACAAAGAATAGCCAAATCGTGTAGTTCCTGATTTCCATACACCAATTCTAAATATCTAGTTGCTTTATTGTGTTGATATGAAAAACAACATGTATCTGACATAGAAACTGGATATCCTAAAGCTTTCAAATAAGAAAATAGCTCCTCTTTATTTTTAAATTTTTCTAAAATATAAATATCTAAAGTTTCTAAATCAGCTCCAACTATTTTTTTACCAGTAGGAGCCAAAATCTTTCCTGTTCCTGGATCACAAACAATTGTAGCTACTTTTCGACTTCCATTTAAACATACCATTCTATATCTTCCACTAGTTTTCTTAGAAACATTTGCCATACTGATCCCCCATTTACTGAAATATTATAACAGAAACTATTAAAAAGTCAAAAACAGAAGCTTACTCTTCTGTTTTGTTTTCATTAAATCTTTCCATACCATCTGAGAAATCACCAACTAATTCATTAAACTTCAATAAATTATTCGTTAATTCACTCATATCACTTTCGTATTTAATGCGATCAAGTTCTAATTGACGTTTCTCTTCTTCTATGTTTTCTCTCTCTAGACGAAGACTAACTTCTAATGTTTCTAATTCAGAGCGTTTTTCTTGCAATTCTTCCATTTCTTTATTTCTTTCTTGTTTGATTTTAGCAAGTTCCTCTCTCTTTTGCTCTTCAAAATTTGACTTATCCTGTTCCCATTTTTTTTGTGCTATTTTTAAATTGTTTATTTCAGCTTCTATCTCATTCTTTTTTGATTTTAATTTTCCATAAACTTCTTCTTTATAGGCATCAATTTTTTTCTGGGCTGCCACTTTTTTAAGTTCGAAATCTTCTTTTTCTCTTTTGAATTGCTTATACTTTTCTTCTATTTTAAGCTTCATTTCCATATTTCTATGGAAAATATTAGTTGCTTCTTTTACATTATTATTAGCCATTTTGAAAATGTTATTGATATCTGTTTCATTAGGAAGCGATTTATTTTCTTCTAATGTTTCTGCGCTCAAACTCACCTGCTCATTTGACTCTTCTAATTCTTCAGGCTTTCCAGTTTCAAGATCAAAATCAGTTGACTCTGATATTTCTTTTAATTCTTCATTATCAACTGATTTATCTTCTTCATTTTCTTCTAACACTACTGGTTCTTCTAATAAAAAATCATTCACTAGCAAATCTCTATTCTTCATTCATACAATCCACTATTTATTTTCTGAAGGCAATTGTGAGAATCCAGAATTAAATTGAGACACTAACTCTTTGAAGCGAGCAACGCTTTGTGATAAATTACTATTTCCTAATTCAAGCTTTTTCTCTTCTAACTGTTTATATTTTTCAAATTGTTCTTGTTGTGTTTCCAATTCTCTTTGTGAAGCTTTGATACTTTCTTCTGATACAGTTCTCTCTTTTTCAAATTGTTCTCTACCTTGATCTAACTTGATTTTTTCATTCTTTAATTTTTCTTCTTCTAATTGTTTGTACTTTTCAAATTGTTCTTTTTCAAGTGCAAATCTTTCTTTTTCGGCTTCTAAAGATTGTTTAGCAAGACTAATTTCTGTTCTTGTAGCATCACAATCAGCATTAAATTTTTCTTCCTCATTTTGAATTCTAATTTTCTGTGTTTTTACATAATCATTAATTTGATCTTTTTCTGCTTGAAGAGCCTTTTTTTGTTCATCAACATAGCGCCCAAAATCTGTCTTTTCTTGTTCCATTTTCTCCTTTAATTCAGATAATAGATTTTCATTGTTATTAATTGATTTTTTTCTTTCAATTAATTCAGTGATAAGACTGTTTGCTCCCGCCACATCACTATAAAGACTGTCAAACAATTGATCAAAATTAGAAGTATTTCCTTCAGTAGCTCTTTCTCTACTTTCAGAATTTCCAGATCCAAAACTAGGCAACTCAAAATTACCATTAAATGATTCATTTGATGCATCATCTAAATCAAGAGATGGTCCAGATTCTTCTACATTATCAAAAAAATCTTCATTCATTGCATCAATCAATTCATTTTCAGGAGTTTCTACTGGTATAGTTTCATTCATTAATTCTTCTTTCATTCTATCTTCCCCTTTTTCTTTTATGCTAGAGTTTCTCCTTACTCTACACTATAACATCGTTATTATAACATTTTTTGTAAAAAAAAGAAAGACTTAATTTTCTTTTTTTTACTTATTTGTCATTTTTTTTAATTTTGATCTAATTTTTTGTACTACATTATCTACTTTCTTCTTATTAATTCCTAACAATTTAGAGATTTCAATGTAAGTAAAACCATTTATTCTAAGTTCTAAGATTTGTCTTTCTTGATCATTTAGCTCCTGATAAATTAAAAGCTGTAATTCTTCTTCTTCTTCATTGTCAATCAACAGACGCTCTGGATTCATACTATTATCAGACAAAATAGAACTAATTTCAGTTTGTTCCTCTCCATTTATTTCTGTACTAATGGGAAGCGATTCATTTAATATCTTATGCTTCAATCTTTGAGCACCAATAATTGCAGATAAAATTTTACGTTCAATACACGTTTTAGCATATGTATAAAATAAAGCTCCATTTTTATCATCAAAATTATGAATCGCAAAACTAAGTCCTACCATTCCTTCTTGAACTAAATCCGAAAGTTCTATTCCAATTTTTCCTTTGGTATGATTATACATTCTCGTCGCAGTTGCATTGATAAGTGGCTGATATTTTTTATACAATATTTCTCCAGCTTCCTCATTATGCTCTCCTATAAAAGACAACAACTCATAGTCATTAAAATCTCTGTACTCCACGTTCTCCCTACTTTCTTTGTTTAACCGCCTCATATATCATAATCCCTGCTGCTACTGAAGCATTTAAACTATTAATCTCACCATACATTGGAATAGAAGCAATAAAATCACAGCTTTCTTTTACCAATCGACTCATTCCACTTCCTTCATTTCCAATTACTATAGCAATTTTTCCATGATAATCTAATTTTTCAAAATCTGTTCCTTCCATATCTGTTCCCACAATCCAAAATCCTTGTCTTTTTAAATATTCAATCGTTTGTTTTAAATTTGTTACCATTGCAATCTTCATATTCTTTGCTGCTCCTGCACTCGTCTTTAAAACGGTTGCATTTACACTGACAGAACGATTTTTCGGAATTATAATTCCATCTACTCCTGCCGCCTCAGAAGTCCTTATAATTGCCCCCAAGTTATGTGGATCTTCTAGATGGTCTAATAAAATCAAAAATGGATTTTCTTTTCCTAACAATTCTTGTAGTTCACAATATTGATAATCAGGAACTGATACAATTATACCTTGATGATTTCCATTTGCAAGTTTATCTAATTCTTTTTTTGGAAGAATTTCAGTATTAATTTTTAAATTCTGTATAGAAGATTCTATAAAATTGTCACGAAAATGCTCCGAAATATAAATTTTATCTATTTTTTCCTTTTTTTTCAAAATTTCTGTTACTACATTTTTTCCATATACGTACATACTTGTTCCTCCAATATTAAAATAATCATTTTATCCAAACGTTCAAAATTTTTTTCTAAATACCAAAATCCGATTAAAGCTTCTAGTGCTGTTGCATGTTTATAAGTTAAAATATCCGTATTTTTTGGATGTCTACTACCTTTATGATTTCTAGCACGACTCACAATAGCCAATTCTTCTTCAGTTAATAAATTCTTTTCCATCCATTCTTTTAAATAATAAGCTTGTCCCTTAGCACTTACATATTTAATTGCTTCAGCTTGTAACTCTTTTACCTTAACAATTCCTTTTTCAATTAAAAACTTTCGAACATAGATTTCATAGATGCTATCTCCTAAATAAGCCAAAGCTAATATATTAAGCTCATTTGCTTTCATTCAATTCCTCAATTCTATCAAATGTAATATTTTTTATAATTCCATTTTTTACATCATTCATAATAATGGCAATAACTTTATCATAATCTATTTCTCCACCTTTTACAAGGCAGCCTCTTCTTTTTCCAATGAATTCCATTGTTTCTATTACATCTTCATCTACTTTTTCTATTCCATAACGTTCTTTTAATATATTTGGATAGTAATTTTCAAGTGTCCTTAAAATATATTCAGTTACATCGAATAGAGGAAGAATTTCTTCTTTTATGGCAGTTAAACTAGCCAAATTATAAGCGACATTCCCAATATCAATTTTAGGCCATAGTATCCCTGGACTATCTAAAAGTTCAACAGTATCACTAATACGAATCCAATTTAATTCTTTTGTTACTCCTGGACGGTTTCCTGTTCCAACAACATTTTTACCAACAAGACGATTAATAAGTGTTGACTTTCCTACATTTGGAATTCCTACTACCAATGCTCTAGCACGCTTTCTTAATAACCCTTTTTCTTTTAGCTTTTTCCATTTTTCCTCTAGCAAATTTTCTGTTAATTGAAGAATCTGTTTCTTTTCAAATTGATGTTCAATATCCATTGCAATAACATGATAGTTCTGTTTTTCATAATATGTTATCCACCTTTTAGTTTCTAACTTATCACACAAATCATATTTTGTTAGTATCATAATCTTTGGCTTATTTTTAATAATATCATCTAAATCTCTAATTTTAGAAGAGTATGGCATTCTTGCATCTACTACTTCATATACAATATCAATCTGTTCTAAATTTTCTTTGATTAGTCTTTTTGTTTTTGCCATATGCCCTGGATACCAGTTGATATTTGTCGAATTTTGTCGATTGTTGTCATTCATTTACTTCACTTCCTTTAATTCATAGATTTATTAAGACTCCTTAATTCGTAATATTGATAAAAATCTTTATAAGTTATTGTTACCATATCACAAGGAGCTAGTTCGTCATAACATTTATATTGATATGACTTTTCGTCTTTAATCATTTTATTGCTTTTTTCAAAAACGTAAATATATCCTACCATATTTTCGTCAATATTTACATTACTCATTGTCATTAAAGGAAATGAGTTTGAATTTGGAATCTCAAAATCCCAAGGTAATCCTTCACTATTGGCTATTATTGTTCCCATAAAAGCATAGGGAGTAGATTTTAAGAATGATGGAAAAAGAAATATTGCAGTAGCAACATTTTCTTTGTTTCCTTTTGAATCATGCGAAGTTTGAGGAATTAATCTATCAAGTTTATATGGACTACCATGAAATAAATATTTTGGATTATCAATATCCTGATTTAAATACTCATCCAGCTTATTATACATTTTTTTCACCTACTTCAATTTTTTCAAGTTCATTTATATATTTATCAAAATCACTAATATATATTTGATCCTGAACGATTCTATATTTTTCAAATTCGGATTCGGCTTTATCACAAGCAATTTTATGTGATATTTTACCAGCATCTTTTAAAATTTCCCTATCCGTAAGTTTAAGAAATTCATCTAACCTATTTGCCCAATCTTCCATAGTCATTGGAATATGCCTAGTTGCTCTACTTTCTGCTAAATCAAGATAAGCAGATACAATTCTTCTTAATGAATATAATTCTTCCTCATTTAAATAATTTTTAGCAATTACAACATCACTTTTTATTATTTTACCATTAGGTGCATCAGACCAACTTGTAAGTCCCATATGCTCTTTGTTCGCATTTGCTCTATTATATATAATTTCTGCTGCTGTATTACCTGTTACAGCAAAATGCATTTTGTTTTGGACTTTTTTAAAAAACTCAATAGTTGTTTTAGCATTTCTATCATAATCAATACTTGTTGCATATATATCTGTTACTTTTTGATAAAATCTTCTTTCTGATAAACGTATTTCCCTAATTCTTTCAAGTAATTCATCAAAGTATTTTTCTGTTAATATTGAGCCACTATTCTTAAGTCTCTCATCATCCATAGAAAAACCTTTGATGGTGTATTCTTTAACAATTGTATTTGCCCATTTTCTAAATTGAACTGCTCTTTCATTATCTACTTTAAATCCTAATGCAATAATCATTTGTAAATTATAATGAACTATATCTCTAGAAACACCCCTATTTCCTTCTTTTTGAACTGTTCGAAATTTTCGAATAGTTGAATCTTCAGTTAATTCATTATCACTATATATCTTTTTAATATGGTAATTTATTGTATTTATTTCTACATTATATAAAGTTGAAAGCATTTTTTGAGTAAGCCATATATTCTCATCTTCATATCTGACTTCTATTGCTTCTCTATCATCGCCAGTTGCTGCTATAAATGTTAAATATTCGGCAGCACTAGACCTAATTGTTATATCTTTTTTTTTCATTTTTTAACCTCTTTTTCTTAAATTTTAACAAAATATGTAAAAACTTATTTTAAACAAACCATTATATATAAAGGCTTTAATGATTGTTTTCCATTTATCCCGATACCCCAGTTTATATTTTCCGAATTTGGGCGAGTGTCCATTTATTTCACTTCCTTATATACCTATTTAATTCTAATAAAAATTCTTGTTCTGTTAACTTACTTAAATACTTATCAAATGCTAATGGAGAATTAGTAATTTCTTCTTTCATCCAACTTTCCATATTGTAACTGTTCATTTCATCAATAGAATTAAACTTTACCTCTACCCTAATTAATCCTTCATATTTATCTAAATACTTTTTTATAGAAATTCTATCATCATCCAAATATAAATAACTATCTCTTATAATTTTTGAATAAGCCTCTTTTTTCAATTTATTAAATTCTTCTTCAGAAATATTTGTTTTTTCTATAACAACATTATCTTTGTCTAAAATTTCTTTTTCAAACACATTTCTTTTACTTTGTATTCTTAAATTATCATTTATATAATATCTTTCATACCTAATAGGGTTATTAATATTTACTCCATCCAATGATTGAATAATAAATCTTCTAGTTAATCTCATAATATTCTCTCCCATCTTATCTATTAAACATTCTAAAACTCTAATTAAACAATCACTTGCAGTCCTATCAACATCAAAAAAATTGATTCTAACTAATCTCCGAACTTACATTTGTACCATATTTATGCTTCCTATATTATCACTTCTTTTTGATAGACTCATTTAAAGATAAATATCTTTCTTTAGTCAATACATAAAAATAATTTTCTACTAGTTCATCTAAATATGTATACTGAACCAATTTGGTTCCTTCTTGTTTTTCAAATCCCAGTTTTTCCATGATGCTGGATTACAAATTGCTGCACTTGTTACTATTTGTTCAATTTCACACTCTAAAAACATGAAATCTATCATTGCTTTTGCTGCCTCTGTGCCATAACCTTTTCTTTGAAAGTTAGGATCAATAATCCACCCTACTCCTCGTATATTTGCATCGTTAATAGTTTCATCTTCATCATGAGCTTCATGACAAGATAATCTGCCAATACATTCACCAGTAGTTTTTAAAAAAATACTCCATTTAAACACATCATTATCAATCGCATGTTCAATATCCTCTTCATAAAATATTTTTTGCATGTTCCAATCTTTTAATTTTTCTCTAAATTTTGGTGATACTACCAGAAAATATCTATTAACATCTGGATTCATTAGTATTTCCCATAATTTTTTTTGTTCATTCATCGTTTGAGCTCTTAAAACTAATCTATCAGTCTCTATTGTTTTGCTTCCTAAAAATTTCATTTTTACACTTTCCTTCTCATACAGTCCTTACTCTTCGTCAACAAAACTTATTGTATACTCAAAAGCTTTCGATATTTCTTCAAATAAAGAGTGAGATGCATCTAAATAAATATTCTTTATATTGTTTTTCTTGCAAAAATCATCATTATATTTGGTATCAAGAATAACATCTTGTGAACCAGATAAGCATAAAATTTTATCACTAAATTTTTCAAAAGATTCTGGAACAAAATTTTGACATTCATTTATCATTTCCATTCCAAAACGAAAATTTTTAGCACCAACAATTGCAAATCCTTTTTCTTTTAATTCTCCATTTTCATATGCTTTTACAATATCTTTTCCAAATATAGAATCTTTATTTAAGAAACAGCCTTCCAATGGATATAAACATGGGCTATACAAAACTATTTTTTTAGGGACTACTTCATCATTTGATAAATAATAGCTAAGTACTGCTGCACCATAAGAAAAAGCTAAAAAACTTATATTTTTCTTATCTGGAACTTCATGTTCTATAACTTTTGCCAGTTCAGAAGCGCTTTTAGAAAGAGTAACTTCATAATCAACCCCATCACTATCTCCATGTCCTGACATATCAAATAAAACAACCTTATAATTTTTTTCCATCAATTGAATCGCTAATTTCTGAAAGTAATTATCTTCTATCGTTCTTCCTTTTCTACATCCTGTAATGCCATGACAAAATATAATTGTAGATCTTATTATGTTTGGTGTATATGTTTCTACAAATAATTTTTCATTTTTGCCATTCAAAATTGTGAACTCTTTTTTCATAAGCTTCTATCTCCTCTTTTTACTTTCCCTAAAAATAAATTTCATTTTAATTTTTGCTTTAATAATTGCTCCTTTTGCACTCTATAATGATCTAATAGATAGTGGAACTCTGGATTTTGTGCTAATAAATCACTTTGTTTTAATTCAAACAGCATACAAATTTCGGATTCATCAAATTTATCAAGGACCTCCTCTATTTCTTTTTCACTAAGTTTATCAAATTGTAAATCATGATAAAAAATTAATTTAGCAACCCTTTCACTAAGTTCTTTTTCTAAATGATATTTTTCCGCAAACTCTAAAAATATTTCTTGTGACTTTTTCCAGTGATTATAAAAATGTCCTATCCCATTTTCATCTTCTGTATAGGTATATGGCTTTCCAACATCATGAAATAGTGCTGTTAACCTAATTATCAAATTGCTAGAAACCCCATCAACAACATGAAGAATATGTTCATACACATCATAAATATGCCAATGGTTATTTTGCTCAAATCCTTTACAGAACTGTAAACTTGGAACCAAAGAAAATATATATTCTTCATTTTCTTTTATTAATAGACTTGGCTTTTCTGATATTAAGATATCGAACAATCTTTCCATAATATAACCCCTTTAAAATTATTTTATATTTCATTAACCTATCAAATCAAGATTTTCATTGATAACGATAGAATTAAATCCAGAAAGTTCATCATATAACATTCTTTCTGGAATATCGTGATATAAATAAATTTTCTTATTATTTTTAAAAGCTTCATAAATTTCAATAAATATTGCCCCACCAATATAATTTTTGATACCACGTTTTTCGTAGTTTAAACACAATACTGCATCCACACTTTTAATTTTGTCTTCGCTCATTTTAAAAAGCTTTTTTTCTAATTCAACATGTGCTTCATGTCCTTGCTCTAAAATTTCTTTTTCTAAGGTTGGATTTTCATAAGTATTTAGCATCACTAATTCAAATCCTTTTTTCTCCAAATATTCTTTGATTGGTGGAATTCTATCATAAAATGATGCACTTGATATAATAAATACTTTTATAACTTCCTCCTATGACTGCCTTTTCATCTCTTCCATCTGCTTTACTTTAACTTTGTTTTTTTCTTCTGCTTTCTCTAGTTGCTTCTCCATTTCCTCTATCTGTTTTTGCTTTTCAAGAAGCTTTAATTCCATTGCTTCTAATTTAGTTCTCATTTCATCATATTCCTGAAATGAAACTTTCCCATAAAATTCTCTTTCTATATCTTCTTTTAAACCTTTAACTTGAGTTAATGAATCTATCACCATATTATTAAGTTGTTTTAAAGCCATTTGCTCACCATATATTGCTTTTGCAAAGTCTTTCCACTCAATATAAACATGTGCCTCTTTAGTAGGTTTAAGACTGTTTCGAATTCCACGAATACTATTACCAATGAGTGTAAGCCCTAATGCAGTTCCAAAAACTCGTTTTTTTGAAAACGGAATCGTAAATATTCCTAGTGCAAAAGTTAAAACATGCTCTAATAAACGATGAATTCCTCTGAAATGATATTCTATTCTTCTAGTAACATCTACTTTCCCAATCTTTTCATTTAGCCTTTTCAAATAATTTTTTTGTCTTTCCAATTCCGCTTTAATTATAATTTCAGCTTCTTTGCTTAACTCTAATTTGGATCGATAAAGTTTCAATTTAGGACTTTTCTTTTCTTCCAATTTATTATTTTCATTTTCTGTTTTTGTTGCTGGTACTTTGTTTCCAATATCTATCTTTTTACCAGTTGATATATTACGATTTACTGTTTCACCATTATTTTTCTTTTTATCAGATTTATCTTTTCTATTACTTTGAAGACTCTTTTGAAATAATGCTGGAAAAGCAATTAAAGTTCCTCCTGCTGCAGTTGCAACTATTGCACTTGTTTTCAAAGAAATTTGATTAGTAGAAGGCAATTCTTTAGTTGGAGTCTCGATTCTTTCACGTGAACGATTCTTTTGATTATCTAGAGGACTTGGGTTTTCATTTTTTGATTTTGTGTTCTCTTTCATATTCAATACAGTAGAGTTTTTTAACGCCTTTTCTACACGTTCAAGTTCTTGCTTACAAATAATTTCTGTTTCTTCTAAAATTTTAACATTATCTTGAAGCGTTCTTTTCTTATTGATATCTCTCACTAAAGTAGTGTTGAGACGTTTAGGAACTTTTTTAGCAATTGTTTGATACTCTATTTGTAGCATTTCTATTCTATGTAAGTCTTGCTCCAACTTTTTCTTTTTCTTTTCCAAATCCTCTAGAGCAGTTGGTTTCATATCTTGCTTTGCTTTTGCAACTACAACTGTAGTTTCCGTTTCTATTTGTGCTAATTTTTTTTCTAATTGGACTTCTTCGCCTATTCCAACTTTAGGCTTTTCTTCAATTATCTCGATTACTCGATCAGGTTTCTTTCCAACTGGTGATAATTGAACTACAATTCCTTCTTTTTTCTGTAATATAGCAGGCGCCTTAGAAAGCTTCCATCGCCTTCTATCCCTCACACCAACTACTTCTTCAATTACTTTCTTTTGTGATTCTAGCAATTGTTTTCTTTTCAATAATTGAGCTTCTTTTCTCTTCTTACGTTTTTCTCTCCATATTCGAATTAACCAAAATTGATACACTCGATTTTTTACTGATCCTTTTGCCCCAAACATCATCCATCACCGCATTTATTATAGCATGTATCTTATCATGAAGTAAATTGATTAAAGATTTTATTTAAACCATTATACATAAAAAAAGAGATTTATCCTCTCCTTTGTTTTGCTACTGCTAATCTTATTAGCAAGCACTTTTCCGGTCCAAGCTCATCGCTACTGTAGCGTTACAATAGATGTGACACCTTTTATATACAAAAAAGCAATAAGTCGTA